>JBAXTC010000358.1:0-7683 GCA_037130375.1 Verrucomicrobiota bacterium
CGGGTCAAAGGACGCATTCTGCGAGTAGGCATCCCAGAATGCCAGCACCGACGGCTGATTCGTCATCGTGACGACACACGAAACACTGTTCGTGGAACCTTCGCTATTCGTGAGGGTGACAAAATAGGTGCCTACATCGCTGGGGCTAAACCGGGGGAAATTCAGCACCGGTAACGTTGCCCCGGAAATCGGGTTGCCATCCTTATACCACTGAGCAACAGGAGCAGGCTCGCCGGTCGGGGTCACTGAAAGCGCAAAAGGCAGTTGTCGCCCGGCCCCCAGCGCGGGCGGCAGGTTCGTCGCGAAGCCCGGGGCCACGAGGGTGCCCACGGGACTGTTTGTTCCCTGCACCACGAGTTCCTGGTAACCCACCCCGTTGTTTTGCGTGGTCGGAAAGGCGAAGCGCACATGAGTCACATTCTTGATGGAGCCGGCGATCGAAAGCTCCACCTTCAAGTAAATCTGGGCTCCACTGACACTGGGCGTTGCGTTGATGGCCTGAATCGTGTTGAAGCTGGAGCCGCCGTTTGTGGAAATGGACAGAGTGTAGTCCTGGTTCACCCGGCCGCCATCCGGCCAATACGAATAGGTCGCGAAGTTCGTGATGTCCGAGCGGTTGGTCAGGGCAAAAGTCAATACGGTGCCGCTGGAGATCAAAGGTGAATAGCCCCAGCCTTGGATCTGGCCATCCGTTAAATTGTCCACCACCCCGTATGAGGCATCCCACCCCATCGTCGCACCGGTGGCATAGCCAGCCGGAAGGAGGCCGGAAAGCAGATCGTTGACGGTGTCAATCGGGTCAAAGGTCGCATTCTGACTGGTTGCCGTCACCGTGTAAAAATCCGCCCCGGTGGCGGTTATTTTAATCTTGCCGGCAATCGCATTAGTGTCCACCACGAGGGTCCAGCCGGCATCCTTGCCGGCGATATCACCGTGGGCCACCCAATACTCGACGTTGCCCAATTGGCTGATGTCGGTGATAAATGCTCCACTGCCCGACATTGTCATCTTTGTGCCAGCAGTGTTGTTAATCGACAGGGCTCCGGCCGTCACCGTCCCGGCGGAGATGCTAAGATCGCCCCGATATGAACTGGTGCCGAGGCTAAGAACGTTGGTGATGAACAGGGTGCCGCCGGTGATAGATACGGGGGGGCAATTGCCGAAATTTGCGGTGCTGAAGGAGTCCGGTAAATACAGAATCCCGTTCGTGGTAATGGTCAGGCTGGCACCGACCGAAATGATGAGGCTGGTGGCGGGTGTATGGGGTTGATTGGCATTGTCGATAACGCAGGGGTAGGCGCCCGGATTGATGATGATTACGGTGCATGTGGGGTTCCAAGGCACCACTCCGTCCGCGGCCCCATCTGGCGGTAGGTTCCAGTTGGCCTCGACGCTGTAGTCAGTGCTTGCGGTATGAGGCCCATTCCAATACGCAGGCGCACCGAATGCGGTAGCGCCGAGCAGGAGGGAGACGGATAGAGCCCCGGTCAACGCCAGTCGCCGGCTGAAGTTCTGAAGAATTTGATATGGTTTCATATATTTACTTGTTGTTTGTCTGTTCGTTTGTTGACTGACCTCTCACGGGCTTTGTGCCCGACGAGAGAACCGTTTATTGCCTGGATTTGTTTGTGGGTTGCTGTTGGTTAGTGAGTTGCCGCTTTGCCCGCCCCCGCTGCCAAACAGTGGCAGCGCGGAAATATAAAAAACGCACTCATAAATTAGTCGCGATGTTCGGAATCTTGTAGAAATACAGCCAGCCGCCACCACCAGCCACGCTCGTGGTGCCGAGGTCAATCGTGGCGCGCGGTTTGCTCCAATTGGCTCGATGCCAATCTACATGACCGTCCTCGAATAGGAAGTTACTGCCCGTCGGCGCCCCGTTGACAACGTGGCCCGCCGTTGCCACATTCATTCCGTTAATGGAACTGATCCAGCCCAGACTTCCGCTGTTCGCAACCGGGTTCCACGTCCCGCCAGCCTGCAGCAAGTCGCTCATGATCGGCGCAGCGCGGTAGGGGCCGTCGAACTTCGTTTTGAAGCACCAGCCACCGACCCCGCAGTAATTATAGTCCATAAAAACGGTGTTCGGACGGTAGGGCATGGCAAAGTAGCCGATCAATTGAGGACCGGTCGTGGTGACGCCGGCCACCTCGTACGCCCGATGCAGTTGCTCGGTAGGACAATAGAGGACGTCGTTCTTCTTGCGCTGCAATGTTGTGGTGCCACGGCGGTTCGGGTACAGGTAGGACGCATAGAATGTGTTCAAGAGTGGAGACATCCAACTCAAGCCATCGCCCAACCGGTTGTCCGGGAAATAATTCGCGCAGTCTCCGGCATACATCACATAGGCCATCCCCCATTGTTTGAGGTTGCTGACGCATCCAGCGCGGAGCGCGCTGGTCTTGGCTCTGCTCAGCGCCGGCAACAGCAGGGCCGCCAAGATGGCGATGATGGCAATCACCACCAGCAACTCGATCAGCGTAAAGGCGCGATTTACCGAGTCTCTGTTCCGCATCATGAGCCGTGTGTTCATATCAATCTGTACGACAGAATAACAGACCGCGCTTCGGAGCGTTAGGACTCGATTGACTTTCTTTAGCACAATATTGAAAAACCTGGCGTTGCGCCCGCCCGGGCGGCGAATTATCTGTTGCCCATGCCAGATCCACTGCCGCCGACTCCAATCGCCTGGAAGAATTACTACCAGATTCTCTCCTCGTTGGACCCCATGCTGGTCTTGACGATGACCGGCCCCACCAGACCCGAGGGGGAGGCCATGCCATAGTTGTTGTTGACCAGGTTGCCGACCCGAATCCGAATCTCGTTGCGGCCCGCACGGAACGCATCCGTCTGGAACTTGTGCGGTGGCCAGAGCTTCGCGCCAAGGTGCTTCCCATTCACCCACACCTCGGCAAAGTGGTTAACCTTTCCCAGGTCCAAAGTCAAATCCCCTTCAAACTTCGGCAGGGTGACCGTCTTGGTGTAATCCAGCAGGCTGCTGAACTTCGCGGGCATTTCGGGCCAGGTTTCCCAGAGTGTTAAGTCATGCGGAACACCCGCCAATCCAGTCAATGAATCAGGAATCTTCACCGCATGCTCCAGAGTTGGTTGCGCAGCCGTGTCCACGCGAACATTCCACGTCCCACTAATCGCGAGGACCACTTTCTCACCCGGCAACGACATGACCGGCCTGGAGCGGACCGACTGCTTCGTATCGAAAACCAGCCAATAGGCCTCGTGCAATATCCACAAAGGCCGCCGCCAGCCGCGTATCCAACACGTTGACATCCCCTCCGACAGACTTCTTGAAGCTATAAACTCGCCACCACCCGCCTTCGATCGGCGCGGTCCAACTGAACTTATCGCCCGAGCCAATCAGACGCAGCGTCGCACTGCGAATTGTCGCCGGCTGTTATGGCAACCGGGCTTGGGCCGATTCCGGCTTTATAAGGTAAGAAAGCCTGATATGGCGGTCACCGGCGACCGGTTTCCCGTTCAAAAAAGCCTCACCACCCGCATAGGCATCGTTGGCATGGGACCACCAACCCAGTTCCTTTTCCGGAAGGCGGGGATCAGGGACCATTGCCACATAAAGCTTGTTGCCTATCGGCAATGCTTCGGGGATCGGCAGCGCGATCCAAAAGTAAACGAAAGCGCTGGGGGACTATGGAGCAAGGTCATGTCTGAACTCCTCAATTCTTTGGCGCAGTTTGGTGGCAATGGCCAAGCAACTACTGTCCGCAACTCGGTTGTGCGTTTCTTCCGGGTCATCCTTCAGATTGAACAGTTGTTCCACGGGCGGGGTTTCGCCGGTATAACGCAAATATTTCCACTCCTCGGTACGGACTGCCTCACTCGGGGCAATGCGCCCCTCGGCAGTCCAAGTGTGCTCATAATACCAATCGGTTCGCCAGGAAGTAGGGCGGCCGTTTAGCAGTGGCGTAAGGTCTTTCCCTTGCATTGCAGCGGGTATGTTGCAGCCTGCGAGCGCCAGGATGGTGGGCGCCCAGTCAATGTTCAGGACCATCTCCTCCCGTTTCACGCCGCGCTGTTGTGGTGGCAAGCGCGGATCAAAGATAATAAACGGAACCCGAATAGATCCCTCGTAGGGGAGCCATTTGCCCCAAAACCCGTGCTCGCCGAGGAAGTGCCCGTTATCCGACGCGAACAAGATGACAGTGTTGTCTGCTGCGCCAACTTCCTCAAGCAACCGACGCAGTTTTCCAACGGCAGCATCCACGGTGGAGATCGAACGATAATACTTCCGGATCTCACCGACCAAGGCATTGGAATCGCAAACCATTCTCATCCCATGAGCGGACCCCATGGACTTTCGGAGGAACTCAGGCTGACACGCCGCATCTTCGCACGTTGCGGTTCCTGGAACGGGCATCGAGTTGGTCGCATAGAGATTGGCGTACCTTTCAGGACAATCGCCCCAGGGGTCTTTGGGCCCGCGAAAGGAAATGGACAAATAGAACGGTTTCTCTTTATCGCGGCCGTTGAAGAATTGCTTAACCTTCAGGGGAACGATGTCCAGATCCGTGTGGATCGGATCTTTCATTCCCACATGCCCCGTGCGTGGCATGGAAGACTCGGGAGGGCAGGTGCAGCGAATGTCTGCCTTTGCCTGCACCCCGTCGTGGGTTACAAAAGGGCAATCCCTTTCGTGCCAATAATTGCCGTGGAAACGATCACCCCCCCAGTAATCGAACAGATTCGCCCCGAACCGAAACCCTTCTTCCCCGGTGCCCACGTCCCATTTGCCGATGTGACCCGTAGTTGGCTGGAAAACATCATCATGGCTTGCGGCTCACCCGCGCTGCCATGCCTGGGTCTGCTGGATCCCAACGCATAGGCTGAATCAGAATGCCCTCCAGGTCGTGGGCTGCCGGCGTCGCGCTCGGGACCGTTGAAACCATCGAGCACGCCATATAATCCTGCCCATTGTCGGAAACAATTTCGGGCGCATGGCCCGGTTGCTCTTCGATGGAGTTCGCAACCGCATCGCCAAAGTTGAAGGGATCCTCGGAGATGAAGAGATGGGTGTGGCTGTAATCGATGCCACTTGTCCACAGATAGTAGTAGCCATCACGATAAAGCACAAAGGGCGATTCGGAATAGCCGTGGGGGGAACCCGAAGCGTCTTTGAGAACCGTCATCGGTTTAGACCAGTGCAACAGATCGTTCGATGTGCGCACCCTGAGGCCCGCCGCCGCACAATAATACATAAAGTATTTGCCCAGCCGGTTATCCCAGAAAACGCAGAAGTCGCGATCCACCTCCTCGCGGAAGATCATGTTCTTCTCCGGCAGTTCCGTTCCGTCGTAAGGCCGCCAGGCGGCAAGGTCAGGCGAATCGGAAATCAGCAGCCGACAGGCGGATTGTGCATACAGCGGATCATAACTCCCGAAAAAATGGAAGTAATACAGAAATGCCCTGGTGTTATCTCTGTTCCACACTGCGGCAGGGGCCCACATGTAGGCTTGCGATGTCGCGATCTGGCAGGGAATCTTGTTGGTGATCGTCATGGGCACGGTAAGGGATGGGCCAACTGCGTGGAACAACGTATATCCATCGCTCAGCACATACCCACTGCCGATCGTGTTGGGGCTCTCTCCAAAAGTGCCAATGGAATGCCAGTGGCCCAGCTTGTCTTTTATGAGCGAGAAATCGCTGTACAAGGGAGTTCCATCACCCACCAACCGCAAGGCTTGAGTCCAGGGCTTTGTAACTCGTGGAATCTTCAACTCTTGTACTTTTACCCGGCTGAACTTCTGAGCGCCACTTGTCGCTTCCACCAAAGGTGAGGCCGCATTCAACACCGCTTGCCAAGGCCCTAGAATGTTGGTTGCCGATTGCAGACTTCCGAAACTCCACGAGGTCTGAGTCTGCCCGGTGCCGAGGCGCTGAATGGCCAATTGAACATCCGGGGGCGCCACCGTAACCGATAATGTCACTTCCGTAGGGGTGTAAACCAGGGTCGAAACCGCTCCCGCGGGGAGATTCGTCATATTTACCGTGCTGAATGTTCCTGTGCGCGATGCTCCCCTGAAGAGGGTAAAGTCCCGTGTCAGCCCTGAAAAACCGGTGCCGTCAACCACCAAGGCGGCGCCGGGCAAAACGTTGACAATCCCCGTCGCGACCAACGACTTGATCGAGCTGGCACCGTTGAACTCGTAAACGACCGTGGCTGCACGCCCAATCTCAATCGCGCCGATGTTGGTCAAAGCCCCGGTGTTGCCGACCAATCGCAACGACACATTGGTGGCGGTGGCGCTCGGCGGATACAAGTAGGATCCCACTCGGAGCGTGCCGCCCACCGTGCAATAGCCGTCGTAATGCCGCGCATCCACCCGTCCCCCACTCCCCCCCAGCACCAGATCGCCCGCCGTGCCCATCGTTCCCCCATTCACCCACAAATGACTTGGATACAGTCCGCCGTTGGCTGCTCCACCCACAATCACCGAGATGTTGGTATCCAGGAAGGAGACATTGCTGAACGGATCGATATGCACGCCACCTTCACCATTGGTTCCTCCCGCAGTTAGTTTGCCGACATAGCTTACCGCCCCGGAATTCAGGGTTACATACCGGCCCCCGCCAACGGCTGCCGAATCATACTCGCTATAGAGCCCTGGCACTCTGGCAGGATTCCAGTTAACCGGGTTCATCCACTGGTTGTCCCCGCCTCCGTTATTAAACACGCAGTCCACTGGCGGCAGCGACGGCAGATAGATCGAGGTGAGAACCAGCTTGCTGGCCATGGAATTGGTATCCACCTTGACCGACCACCGCGGCCCATTGCCGTTCGCAGTAATGCTCTTATTATTGATCAAGGAACTGACGTTGCCCAGTTGACTGATGCCGGTGATGAAAGTTCCATTGCTCGAAAGGTTCATGCTTGCACCGCCTGAACTGTTAATCGCAACGGCTCCAGCCGTCACCGTCCCTCCCGAGATGTTCACATCCCCATCAAAGCCACCCGCGCCGATGTTGAGGTAACCACCGATGTTCAACTCGCCTCCGCTGATATTGACCGGCAGACTGTTCCCCCACACGCCGGTGACGAAGGTGGTCGGCGTGGTCAGTTGCCCGCCGCTTACCACACTCATTCCCACATTGATGGAAATGTAAATGCCATCCCTCGTATAGTTGCCCGCATTGCTGACAACACAAGGGTTACCACCAGGATTGATGATCGCGTTGCCAGCTCCAGCGTTGGTTGGAAATCCATTCGCCCAGTTGTTCGGGTCCGCCCAGTTACTGCTGACGTAACCCGCCCAGTACACATCTGCATAGGCTGATGCGCATAGAGCTATTGAGAATAGAAGGGCCGATGGCCTCGCCATGCTCTGCCGGGGGAATTTCATTGTTTCACACGCCGTTTATTGCGTTGCTGCGCAGTCGCGCCGACTTTCTGGTGCGGGCTGGAAAACATCATCATGGCTTGCGGGTCACCCGCGCTGCCATGCCGGCGTCAGGCTTGTCCCAACGCAGAGGCTGGATCAGAATGCCATGAAGGTCGTTGGCCCCCGGCGTTGCGCTGGGCACCGTCGAAACCATCGAACACGCCATATAATCCTGGCCCTGGTCGGAAACAATTTCCGGCGCATGGCCGGGCTGTTCCTCGATCCGGTTCGCGGCGGGGTCGCCGAAGTTGAACGGGTCTTCCGAGATGTA
>JBAXTC010000359.1:0-7674 GCA_037130375.1 Verrucomicrobiota bacterium
GTCCGCGCTCCAATTACCCAGGGTGGTGATTTTGGAAAAATCTGAGATGCGCACCCATGCCCCGATTAAAAAAGAAGTCGAAGCGTTTGTCCAATTTTTACAGCTCTTCTTGAATGCCATCAGCCGTTTCCTTCATGTCTTGAAACCACCCTGGGGAAATTCAGTGAACGCCAGTGGCTCCGGAGCTGGGACATTTTCCGCAGAGCTCCATGCTGAAAGGATGGCTTTAGGGAAGTAGCGGGTGACGATGCTGTCCACGGTCTCAGCGTTCTGGAGCAGACCGATCACGTCGTGGACACCAATGCGCGTGCCTTCAATAATGGCGTGGCCGCTGCGGACTCCCGGCTGGCGGGTAATATAGCGGTAGGCGGTGGCGCTTGCACTTGTTCCGTTCATGGAGGTCAATTTAGCTCAGGCCCGTGCCATAAGCCAGACTTCGCTGTCGGCCACCTCAGGGGTTCCCAGGCCGCTCCCGCGCCATCCGACGCCACCGAACACGCGCAGCGTGTTGGACTGCGGTAGGGAATAGTGCATTCTCATTAACTGACTCCTTTACGCGTACTCAGCGCTGCGCGGGTGAGCCTTGGTCGGAGGCTTGTCTGAGTCGGAAGAACTGGTTGGTGCTCCCGATGGGCAGCGTCACCGAGTTGTTGGTCACGCCCGGCACGAAGTTCCACGGGCCGCTGGCAATGTTGCCAACGCACTCCAGCACAAACGCGGTCGCGTTGGCGGGCCAGCTCAGCTCCACCGACGCCCCGGCTCGATGGCAGGAAATCGTCGGCGGGGCAGGCCAGAAGAAGGCAATTACGGTGGTATCCATGTTGACGTTGGTAATCGTCAGCGGGTTGGCGGTGGCCGGGTAGTCTCCGCCCCAGCCGGCGAAGGCGTAGCCCGGGTCGGGCAAGGCCGTTACTGGCGAGCAATCGCCGCCAGCCTGGACCACCTGCGTGACGCTGTTGGTGCCATCGAGGCTGCCGTTACCCTCGGTGACAAACGTGACCAGGTAGTTGCTCTGGTTGGCGGAGAAGTAGGCGGTGACGAGCGCGTCGCCGGTGACGGTGACCGTGGTTTCCTCGGCCGAAGGGTTGGCAATGCTGGCATTGGCGCTTCCCACCCAGCGGACGAAGTAGTTCGTAATGGGGTGTAGGATCGGAGGAGTCGGGATGGCCTGAATGCTGAGGGTCTGGCCGTTGGTGAGGAAGAGGCTCCGATTATTCATCGGAGAGGTGCCTCCCGGGCCGACCGGCACCATGGTCAGCCTGACCGCATTGGTGGCTGGGTTAATGGCTTGGCAGAGCCGGTAGATGTCCAACGCACTGTCCTCCGACAGTGCGGCCCGAGCCTCGCCGATCCAGGAGTTGGTCAGGCCCTGATAGTAATCCGTCAGAAAGGCCGCCCAGTGGGAGTCGGCGGGGAAATCCACGTAGTGCGGCCCGTACTCATTTGTGAAGGAGGGCGCCGCATTCGTAGGAAAGTAGATGTTCAAGCCATAGACCTGGCGCTCGAGGAGCCTGGTTTTGGCGCAATAAATGAGGGCATCGTTAAAAGCCGTCGTGACAGCGGCGGCCTGCTGTCGGACGGCCGCCTGGTCCGTGCCATTGGTCCTCATGGCGTCTGCGAAACGGGCCACCGCGGCGGTCAGGGCGTCTATTTGGTGCAGCCGGGTCGCGGCCAAGGTGCCGGTGTCCATCGGATCGGAATGCAACGCGACAAACGCATCGCAGAACAGCGCTGCCAGTGCTTCGAGGCTGAGGTTGTCGGATTCGAGCTTGGACTGAAGCTGCTGGAACACGGTGTGGTAGGGCCAGTTGGTGGATTCCATAAACTGGGAAGCGATGAGGATTTGCGGGCCGGAGTTGCGGAGTTGGTAAGCGACCTCGATATCACCTTCCAAACACATATCCAGGCCGAGGATGGTCATGGAGGAGTCGGCGTTGGTCAGAGCTTGCTGAAGCTGCCGGGTGGGCATCCACCGGCGACCGTTGACCTCATCCAACAGGAGCCCGTCCCGCCAGCCGTCGCCGTGGTCCGAGAGAATCAGGAAGTAGTTCTCCGCCGGGTAGTTCTCCGTCGCCCAATTGATGAAGTCCGTCAGCGTGTTGGGATCGGCCATGTTGACATTGCCCAGGTGCTGGAGGGCGTTGGACGAGGCGGGCGTGATCCCGTGTTGCATCACGAATCGATTGACGCCCCACCAGGGATAGTTGGTGATCGCATAGTCCGGAGATCGGGCGTATTGGCAAATATAATTGATATTGGTTGATGGGGTCATCATTCCGAGGTGCAGAAAGCTGTTAATCGCTCCCGCCTCCTGCATGAAAGCGGCGGCATCGAAGTAGAAGAGCATGGTCCATTTCCGGGGTGGGGGAGCCTGTAGGATGACGCTGAACGGCGAACTGGTGGCGGTGGCGGAAGGCGCGGCGTCGCTGGTGAGTTGCACCTCGTAATTGCTTCCGGCGGAGAGTCCCGCGGGAAGCGCGAAAGGTGGCTGTGCCTTGAGAACTACTCTCGGCATTTTGCAGACCGATCTCCACCCTGCATGTGCTGCCGGTCGGACAGGCCCAGGGAATCAGCCATTGGTATAGTCCGGCTTCCACGGGCACGAACGCGGCAACGGGTTGGTCGCCAGCGCCGTCCACTTTGATTCCGATTTTCAACTGGGTGCCTGGCGCCAGGCCCTGCGAGGTCCAGGCGATGGCGCATTGCCGGCCGACCGGTACCTGCGCACCGGCTACCGGGTTGGTGATGGTGATTTGCTGGGCCTGGAGGGATATGGCCAGAGCAACCAGCACGAGAAACGAGAGGCATCGAGTCATAAGATTAGAGTTGAGAGCATTCAACGCCGAACACCGAACACCCAGTGGCTCCAATTCGTGCATTCATTGGTTGCACGATATTGGATGTTATTTTTCACAAGAGTCACTGGGCCTTGACCCGCCAGTAGCGGTTGGTTGCCGCCGGGGCGGGCAACACTACTTCTTCCACGGGCTGGGTCATGGGCACCGTCGCGCGCAGCCACCAGTTGGTGTTCAAGGCATTGGCCTCCTGCACCAGGTAGGTCCGCCCGATCTCCCCGGCGATCTTCAGGAACCCTTGCGTGCCGTTGAGCTTAAGGGACAAGCTAGGGGCGTCCGGCGCCGCGTTGGTGTACTGGCTGCAGCCGCCATTGGCCATCTCATCGTAAACAAAGGCATGGAGCCCGCCCAGGTCCATCGATGGATCGGTGGACGTGGGCGCGTAGTTAAGGTTGAAATACAGCCCATAGTGGCTGTCAATGTAGCGGTTCAAGCTGGCGCTGACGTTGCTGGCGGTGAGGGACCATGTGCAGGTCACCGGGTTAATGTCCAACCGAAGGCCGGGGACGACCGCTGGGCCGCTTAGATAGTGAAAGCCGTTGGTATCCCGGGTCCAGGCGCCTTTGGCCGGGTCGCAGGAGAAACTCTGATCGTTGAGCTTCAGGTACGCGGTATGGACGTTTGTGGGCGCGATGTCGCGAGGGAACGAGACTCCGCAAATCTGGATGGAGTTCGCGTTGGGGCTGGGGCTTTGGAGGTTAACCGCCAGGGACGCCACCCCTTTGCGCACCTTGTCCGTGAAGACCGCTTCAATCAGGCTGAACCGGAACATGGGGACGGGCGTCATCATGCTGTCATAAGAAGCGTCATATCGGGTGTTCATGGCCATGTGGAACACGGCGTTGGGCCGCAGGCCGCCCGCCGTGCCCCAGCTATTGAGGATGATCCAGTAATGCTTGTCCGGGTCGGAGTCCATGTCGTTGTAACCGACGCAGGCCATCAAGTGACTGCCCTTCGAGTCGTCAGAAGGGTGCCCGGCCGCGAAAGCCAGGTCGATGATGGCGTCCTCGGTCAGATTGCTCTTGCCCCAGTAGCCCATGAAGCTGGCCCAGTCGCCGAGATTGGCCATCTGGAGCTCGAAGACAAGGGCCTTGCCGGCGTCGAGCGCGCTTTTCATGGTGGCAATGGCCAGTTGCTGGTCATTGGTGAAGGTGGCGAGCTGGACGAGCGTGACCTGGCTGATCGGGATGTTCGGCTGGGTCGGGATCCAAGCCGATGGGGTCTTGTTGCAGCCCATGCTATCGGTCCACGGCGCATTGGTCCATGGCAGGGCGAAACCGACGGCTTCGTAGAAAGCCTGGAATGTTCCCGGACTGCCGCCATCCTGGAGCGAGGTGTTCACCATCTCCAGGTTGCTGGCGGCGAACTGGACCGAAAGCCCGTTGGTCAGGGCCTGGGCGCCGCCGCTCTGCACGTCGTAGTTAATGGACATTACCGCCGTGCAGCCCCAGAGCCAACAGGTGCCCGTATCCCCCTGGTTGCGCGTGCTTGGGTCGTCGTGGAGATGACTCAGCAGGTTGACTGACCCGGGAGCGTTCGGGTAACCCGGGGGAAGCTGGTAAACCGGCATGGCGACCAGGTCGGCCTGCCATTGCGCCGCCAGCGTAGCATTGTAGGGCATGATCCGGTATTCCAGGGCGGCGGTTGCCAGGAATGGGGCGAACAGGGCGAGGCAAACCAGCGGGCGAGAGAGCGAACGGATTTTGAGGTTCATAATGTTATCGTTATTGATGGTTTTGGGGATGTTCAGTTGTTTTGATCGGAGCCTTGCCGGAGTCGGAAGAACTGGTTGGTGCTGCTGATCGGCAGCGTCACCGAGTTGGTGCTCACACCCGCAACGGGGGTCCAGGGGCCGGCGGAGAGGTTGGCTGCGGATTCAAGCGCGTAGCCCGGCGGGTTGGCGGGCCATGAGAGAGTCACGCTCGCCCCCTGCCGCTCGATGGCCAGGGTGGGGCGCACCGGCCAGAAGAAGCCGATGACCGTCATGTCCGACTGGACGTTGGTGAGGGTGAACGGGTTGGCGCTGGCGGGATAATCGCCGCCCCAACTCGAGAAGGCATAGCCCGGGTCGGCCACCGCGTTGACGGTTGGGCAGGCTCCACCGGCCGGCACTTGCACCGTCAGTTCGTTGGTGCCATTGAGGCTGCCGTTGCCTTGCGCGAGGAAAGTGACCTGGTAACTTTCCTTGTCCTCGCTGAAGAAGGCCATCACCAGGGCGTCTCCATTGACGGTGAGAGTATTGGTTGCGGCTAGAGGATCCCCAATCTGGGCATCACCGCTAACCCACCAGCGAACGAAATGGTTCCTGGTCGGGGGCCCGTTCGTGCTCACACTGCCTTCGGCTGTAATCATCAGGGACTGTCCTTTCCCGACAATGATGCTCGAATCAGTCACGGGCGAACTGCTCCCTTCGCCAACTCTGGCGAAGGTCACCCAGGCATTAGTGGTATTCGGATTGATCGCCTCCAGGAAGCGGAGCAGGTCGGTGCTGGTGTCGCCGCCTGGGGGAGCCTCTACCAGGCGGCGGGCATCCCCGATCCAGGTGTTCGTCAAGTTCTGAAGGTAGTCTGTCAGGAAGGCCAGCCAGTGGGCGTCGGCCGCGAAGTCCTGAACTAAAAAGCCGGAGGAAATTCCGGGGGTCATGGGAAAGCAGATGTTCAGCCCATTGACATTGTAATTGGCGCCCGGAGTGCGGGCACAATAAAGGACCACGTTATGAAAAGCGGCCGCCACGTTGCCGGCCTCAGCCCGGATAGCCAGCTTGTCGGTGGGGTCCCGCATCATGGCATCGGCGAACGGGGCCACCGCGTCCGTCAGCGCTTCGACATTGTCCAGCAACACCACCGCGAGCGTTCCGGCTTGTTCCGGCGGATACTTGGCCACGCTGGCGTTGCACATCAGGATGGCCAGCGCGCGGTTGTCGAGGTTGCCCTGGCGGTTTTCGAGCTGTTGAAAGACCGCCCGGTAGGCCCAGTCCCGGTCTTCCATATACTGGGAAGCAATGAGAATCTCGGGCCCGGTGTTGCGCAGTTGGTAGGCGATCTCCACATAGCCCTCTTCGCACATGTCCAGCCCGAGAATCGTCATCGGGGCGTCGGCCGCGGTCAGGGCCTGCTGGAACTGGCGTGTGGTCATGAGTCGGTGGGTGGGCGTCCAGTCCTCCAGCAACCCCTTCAAATCATCCCCATGATCGCCGCAGATGAGGAAATACCGCTCGGCGGGATAGTTCTCCACCGCCCAATTGATAAAGTCGGTCAACGTTTCGGGCGAGGCCATGTCCAGTTCGCCCAGGTTCTGGAGCGCGCATTCGGGGGTGGGGGTCGTGCCGTTGGTCACAAAAAACCGCCTGGTGTCGTACCAGTTGCCGAAATTGGTGACATAGCCGGGGGTCCGATCGAGTTGGACCACGTAGTTGATGTTGGTCGAGTTGCCCAGCTTCCCCAAGTCGTCCAAATCTTCCAATACCCCCCGTTCCAGGTTGTTGTCCCCATCCATATAGATCAGCACCGTCCACGGCTTGGTGGCTGGAGCCTGCGCCGTCACGCCGAAGGCGCGGCTGGTGACGGTGGCGCTCGGAGCGGAATCGCTCGTGAGCTGGAGGGTGTAATTGCTGCCGGCTGGCAGCCCCGCCGGGATGGCGTAATGGAAGCGATTACTCGCGACGGGAATGCCGCTGATGGAGTTCACCACCGCGCCGCCTTGCAGCAGGTCGAGTGTGAGGGTGCCGGTGAGATTGTGCGGTTCCCACGAGACCGAGCGGGTGGCGCCCCGCGGCCATTGCTCGCCGCCGACGGGTGCCCGGACGATCAAGACTGGGTTGGTGTTGGGGACGATGGCGAACACAGAACCTCTCCATGTCTCCCCCCCTTCTCCCTCGGCTGTGATTGAAACCTGACACGGGTTCGTGGGGGCCAATTCCCAGGGGATGTTCCATTGGTATTGGCCGGCCTCGACCGGCACCAAGTCGGCGACGCTTACCCCATTGCCATCCACGGTGACCGAGATCGTGAGCGTTCGTCCGGCCAGGCCGGAGTTGGTCCAGCCAATGGTGCATCGCGTGCCGACGGGCACCTGCGCCCCTGCAGCGGGGTTGGTAATAACGAGTTGCTGGGCCGGGAGCGCCCCGCACAGAGCCACCAGCAAGAAAAATGAGAGGCATCGAGTCATAAGTCTAAAGTCTAAAGAATGATTGTTGAATGGTGGATGCTTGACGTTCGATATTCGATATTGTTGTTCACGTGGTCACTGGACGTTGACCCGCCAGAATCGGTTGGTTCCCGGCGGAGCGGGCAGCATGATCTCTTCGACCGGCTGAGTCATGGGCACCAGTGCGCGGAAGTACCAGGCGCTGCCTAACGCGTCGGTTTCCTGCACCTGGCAGGTGTGTCCGGTTTCTCCGGCAATGCGGAGGACTCCCTGGCTGCCGGTGAGCCGGAAGGAAAGCGCGGGCGCGTCCGGCGGCGGGCTGGAATACTCGCCACCATCCGCCGTGATCAGCTCGTCAAACGCCAGCGCGCGCATATTGCCGAGCTGCAGTTGGTCTTCGCTCTCACCTGAGGGCTTGCAGGAGGCGGTGAAAGAAATCCCGCGATGGGTGTCAATGGTGCGGCTGTCTTCGGCGCTGACGTTGGTGGCCGCGAACGACCATGTGCAACTGACCGTATCAATGTCCATCTGGAGGCACGGCACGACCCCGTTGCGGCTTTGGTAATGAAATCCATTGGTGGTTCGCGTCCAGTCACCGTCGGCGGGGGTGCAGGAGAAACCTTGCGAGCTTAATTCCAGGCACGCGGAATAAACATTTGTGAGGTCGGCGATC
>JBAXTC010000036.1:0-20883 GCA_037130375.1 Verrucomicrobiota bacterium
CCCCGCTGAAGCGTTGCCGATCCACGAAGCTTTCCGCCAGCCACACCGGCACCCCATAATGGCGCAGCCAATCCCCTTGCAGGATACCAAGATTTTCACTCAACATCACCGAAGCCAAATGCCGCACCTTGACCCACGGTAACACCAGAAAACGAACCCCGTTAACCACGTGCTCCAACCCCCTGGCCCGCTGGGCCGCATTCCACCCCAACAGCCGATCCCGACACCCCAGATGCTGCACCGCAGACTGCCAGCCTAACACCCCCAACAATTGGCCCCCACGCCCATAAACCAGATACTTCAGGCTCGCCCCCACTAATTGCGGCGCTCCCAAATAGTGATGTTGGGCCACCAACTCGCGCCACTGGTGCCCTTGGGCCATCGTGCGCACCAACTCCCACCTCAGCGGTCGATACCCACTGAGCGGCCCCTCCACCCTGCTCCCTTCGGGCCGGGCCATCACCGGGCGGTAGCTGCGCACAAGAACCGGTTGCGACGGGGGCAACCCAATCCACCCTTGTCGCTCCAATTCGGTTAATATCGCCAGCGCCCAGCGGACCTTCCACCGCCCATTAGCAGCCCGCCACTGCCAATACGCGCACAGCGCAAGCGCCAAACCGCAACGTCCGGCTTGCGGTTGCTCAACCAGCAGCCGTTGCACGGCTGCTACGTCCGCAGCCGTGATCGTTGGGCCACGAATTACCCGCGATTCGATTATCTCCAGCCCAGCATCATTCAATTATTCCATGCATTCTAACCGATCTCCGTGGAGGCGCAAATGCTAAATGGCGCTGTAGTGCTAGGTATTTCTGGACTTTTTTGCATGCCCGGTGTCCAGCCAAAAAGATGTGGGTAAAGATCAGCTCTCCGCAGGGGGAGAGGGTAGGGTGAGGTGGTTCGGGTCACCGGCCCTGCACCCCAACCCGATAGTGCGCCTTAATGTGTGCATCCACTTCCGACCACTTGAACGCCACCGTCCGCCCCAGCTTGTAAAACGGTACCATGCCCAGGGCCATGTATGTATCCACGCTCCGGACCGTCCGCCCAAGCCGCTTCGCCAGCTCCCGCTTGTCGATGTAGCCCTCAGGCCCAGCAGGCACGGCCACCGCCGCCACTCCGTTAACGGTTTCGATTCCCATATCAGCCTCTCACCTCCTCTCCCGCTGCGGTCCGCCGCCCACGTGCCGCCGTCCGGCCCGCCAGCGCGGTCCGCACCAGCTCCATATCGAAGAACACCAGGTGCCCAATGCGCACATGGGGGATCGACATTGCCTTCGTTTGCGTCCTCAGCCACCGAAGGCTGGGCTTGCACTCGGGCGCGAACAACTGCTCCAGCAGTTGCTCCGCGCTCACCAATTTTCCTTTGATCATTGTCGCGTTCATCACTAATGCTCCGGAGTCAACGCGCCGACGGCCCACGCCTCCGGATTCCCGGCCCGCTCCCGGGCCGCCGTGGATGGGCGCAGCCACACCGCGCCGACTTTCACTGCATGTATTTGCAGTCACGGGCATAGCTTGCCCCCGACCGTCTACCTCCGCATGGGTTCTATTCTCGCCGCATTTATCACACGAGGCGCCTCCGTCCAACGCGCCCACTACTAACCATGAACGCTCTACCGCTCCGCCTTCTTCCCCTCGTCCACCCGCCTCCTCAGCTGCTTGTCTCTCAATTCCCGCATCCTTAATCTCGCCACCATCTCCCAGGCTATGGCGTCCGCGGTCTCCCGTGCCCGGACTGGCACCGTATTGCCCCCAAAAGGCTGCTCCTCCGGAGCGCGCGGCCTCTTCGCCGCAATGGACCGAAATGCCTGCTTAATCTTTGCCTTAATGTCCCGCCTTATCAACGCCCGCGCATTTTTTTCGCCCCTATACGCCGCGCTGCGCCAGTAGTGCTTAAATTCTGGCCGGTCCTCAAACGCCGGCCCGTACCTCTGCATGAAAAGGGGCTCCGCTGCCTCCCACCACTCTCGATAGTTCCCCCGCGACAGCGGCAGTAAACCAACTGCCAGCGCCCATGCGCTCTCAGGCGGCTCCACCTCCCCCATACGCTTTGCCAAGTCCCCGTTCACCCGCCCATATCGCATGCGCCCGACCTCGCCCTCCAACTCGAACGCCACCTTGACCTCCGCGGTCTGAGCGCTCCAGGTCTTCCCCTCGTAGTTGATACCCATCCACGATCCCACTCCCAGGCGCGTGATCCTCTCCTTGTTCTTACGCTCATCCTCGCGGTTCAACGATAGGAACCCCGGCCACTTATCAAGCAACCCTGCGCTAATTCGCAACAGGTTGGGTTGTGCATCCACCAGGTTGTCGAGCCGGCGCACGCCATGCCGCACCACAAAAGCCAACGCGCTCGCCGCCTCCACGTCTCCACACTCAGCCAGCGTAGCCAGTCGCGCCATCAGTCCATAAGCCAGCCATTCCAGTCTCTGCATCCACCATCTGTCGCCCTTAAGACAGCCCTCCGTCACCTCATCTATAAGCTTCTCACACCGCCTCTCCAGCGTGACAGCCCGCTTACGCTTACTACCATCCACGGCGCCCACACCAGCCGTTTTCTTCTTCATCAGCCCAGACTACCGACGCGCCCCCCAGTCCGCAACCGCCCACCGCTCACCGATCACTGATTACTGATCACGCCCTCAGTCCTCTGCCCTCTGATTTCAGCTTTCAGCTTTCAGAATTTCAGCTTTTGCCCTCCACCCCCTCGCATGCACCAGCCGCCTCTCGGCCAGGTAAGCGCGGACCATTTCCACATCGAAGAACACCAGCCGCCCAATCCGGACACACGGAATGGCCTTCGCCTTGGTCTGCGTTCGCAACCACCGCAAACTTGGCCGGCACTCCTCGCTGAACAACTCATTCAACAACCCCTGCGCGTTAACCAGTTTTCCCGTCACTGTGATTCTCACTTCTTTCATGCCCAAGCGAAGTGCAGCCACCGGGCCCCCCTTGTCAACCGCCTTCACTGAAACAGCGCACACCCGCCCGAATTTCCGTGCATATCTCCGCGCCCCGTCGCATCATTGGCCGACTTTTCATCATGGGCGGCACAAGTGCACAGTCAGCGACCTGCCAGGTGTCCCTCTCGGGCCACACCGCCGCCCGCGTCGCCCTTCGACGTACGATCCCCCGGCAACACTGGCCCGCAGGCACCTCCCAGAACGCACGCCCCCTATGAAAGACGACACGATCCGACAGCGCCTCGCCGACTTAGCAAGCGGAAAAGACCATGAGTTCCTGGCCGGAGCCATCTTCGCCGAGCTGCTCAATTATCCCGTAGCGCTCGACCCCCTGCCACGCCACAAATGGAACCCCGACGTGGCTGCCCTGGTCAAAGAAGCGCACGTTCTGAACAGCGCGGGAGATTTCAAAATCATCCACTGCCAAGTTGAGCGCCTGCGGCGTGGCACACAGCGCCCAATCATCCACGAGATTCTAAAGCACAGCGTCCCATCGGCGTACTTCCTCACCGTCTTTTCCACCGGCGACCGGACCGCCTGGGATTTTGTCAGCCCCAAGATCCAGAGCGCCAAGTCGGCGCCCTTATTGCGCTTCCTTCCCATCCGCAATGACGACCGCCACCACACGGCCTCACAGATACTGCTCGGAACGGAATACCGCCGAGGTATGGAGGCCATCGAGGTCCAAGCCCTTTTTGACGCCGCCTTTGACAAGGAGCAAGTTACCGACGCGTTCTTCCAGGACTTCCGCGAAGCCTTCGCCTTACTCGCCGCCGAGCTCGAGACCCAGAACCACGGCATGAGCGCAGAAACCGCGGAAACCCTAGCACAGGAACTCCTCGATCGTCTGTTGTTCCTCTATTTCATCCAGAAGAAAGGCTGGCTCAACGGCGATTTCGACTACCTCCCCAAACGCTTCGCAGCCTTTCGCGGCCAGCCCAAGGACGCCAGCTTCTACTCCAAGTTCCTCATCCGCCTCTTTCAGAAGCTGTCCATCGCACCCGCTAGGGGCTTCGAAGCACAAGACCTCGGCGCCATTCCATTTCTCAATGGCGGTCTCTTTGACTTCGATCCCACGACAGGCGGCGAGGACATCGTCTGGTACCGCCTGAAGATTCGGAACCAATTCTTCGAGACGATCCTCGACCGCAGCAAAGGGCTATTCGAAAAGTACAACTTCACCGTGCGCGAAGACACCCCGCTCGACACGACTGTCGCCGTTGACCCTGAAATGCTCGGCCGCATCTTTGAAAGCTTCGTCCTAAAAATGGAGAAGGGCGAGGACCTCCGCAAAAAGACGGGCAGTTTCTACACGCCACGTGTTTGCGTTCATTCCATGTCACAGGAAGCACTGCTCCACTACCTGCTGGGGAAGGTGCGTGCCCAGTGGAACAGCGAGGACAAGGTCCAAGAGTGGCACACCAAGCTGACAACCCTGTTTCAGGTCAACGCCGCGGACGGCGTTGACCCGGAAGAAGAAGGGATCATCCAGAAGACCCTCACCTTGGAGGACGCAAAATGGCTCCGTCAGGCAGTCCTAGCCTGCCGCGCATGTGACCCCGCCGTCGGCTCAGGTGCATTCCCGATCGGCATGCTCCACGAAATGGTAAACCTGATCCGCATCGCCGACGCACGCATCCACGGCGCCAACGCGCTCACACGCCGGAACTACGACTTCGACCTGAAACGGCAAATCATCGAGCAGTGCCTCTACGGCGTGGACATCCAAGAAAAAGCGGTCCGGATCTGCGAAGTCCGCCTTTGGCTCTCACTCGTCGTTGACTACGACATTGGCATCGAAGTCGAGTCTGCATCCAAAGACGAACTCGCAGAGGCGATCAGCAAAATACCCACTCTCCCAAACCTGACATACCATGTACGGTGCGGCGATTCCCTAGTGGAGAAACTCTTCGGCCACCCGGTCCACCTCCAGGAAGTAACTCGCCACGACGCCGACATAGTCGCGGCTATCACGGAAGCCAAGAAGCAATACTACGACGAACGCGACCTCGACACCAAGCGGAAGATAGAACTCACTGTCCTGCAGCACTACTGTCAGCTCGCCGAACGTCTTGTCGAGCGCCGCAAGAAGTCCTTCGCCGGCATCCAAAGGGACTTCCTCGGCGAAAACAAGGCAGAGCGCGTAGAACGCGAGCGCCTTGAAGCAGAACTCACTGAGTATGACCGAGTGGAGAAACGCGCCAAACAGGTAGACCAGCTAATACGAAGCGCTCTTCAGCGCAAACGCATACCAGAAAAGGAGCACGAGAATATTCGTGCACAGTTCCAAGGTAACGTCGTTTGGGCTCTGGACTTCGCAGAAATCTTCGCCGCCAACGGGGGCTTCTCAATCACCATCGCCAACCCCCCTTACATCAGCTTCGGCCTGCGCGGAAACAAAGCTGCCAAGGCAGAGTGGGCTGAGTATATGCGCAGATGCTACCCAAACTCAGCAGAGTACAAGCTTAGCGTCTACGCCATGTTTATGGATCGGGGCATCCAGCTCTGCTGCCAGACCGGCGTCATGACCTACATCACGCCAGACAGCTTCCTCCTCGGCCGGTACTTCTCAAAACTCCGCAGATTCATCCTAGATACATCCCCGCCCCGGCATATCACGATGTTCGAGGAGGACTTTTGGCAATCCGGCGTTGTCGGGCGCCCGACAATCATCACCGTTAGCCGGCCACCCTCTAAGAATCAGTTCCACACCTCTCTTTTTCGCACCATCACAGACTTTCGAAACGGCTCCGGCCAACACTATGCGTACCCCAATGCCTACTTCGAGAAAGTCCCATACAACCGGTTTCGCCTCTTCTTCAATTCCGTGGCCATGAGGTTCGTGCAGGCGATTGAACACCAGTCGGCCCCACTGTCCCAGTTTTCCAGGATAACGACAGGAGTCCGTTCGAAGATTGGCCAAGAAAACATCTCAGCCACCACCAAGAAAGGCTCAACCTGGAAGCGCGGCATAATTTCCGGCGGCCAAGTCACACCCTACACGGTCAACTGGGAGGGCCACTATCTCAACATCGACCCAAAACTCCTGTGGGCCGGCGGTTGGGACGCCTCCATAGTCGAACACCCTAAACTCATGATACGTCAGACCGGCGACTCACTCATCGTCGGCCTAGATGGACAGGGCCTTTACCACCTCAACACCGTACATTCGCACGCACCGTTTGACGGCACCCTTCACCTGACCTACCTCTGCGCCCTCCTGAATTCCCGCCTTATGAATCGCTACTACCACCTCATCTCCCTAGAGAGCGGCAGGGCGATGGCGCAGACAGACATAGAGACTCTCGACCTCCTTCCCGTGAGAGAGCCCCCAAAACAAGTCCTAACGCAGATCGACAACCTCGCCCAGAACATTCGCCGCCCGGAGTCCCGAAACCAGATCGACTCCCTCCTAGAGACACTTTACGAGCTTCCCCCCGACCTCACCCGCTACCTCAGGCAGGACTCCCTGTACCCGGACTAGGAACAAGCCCAACACAAAGGAACGAAATACCATGAAGATCTTACTCGGCTGCAAAGCATGGACCTCAGGTGCACAGCACGGATTCAGAATCTACGCCACCGGCATAAGGAGCTTGGTCCCCTACCTCACTTTCCCGTCTGCCAACGGGCGCTGGCCAGCCCTGGGCGACTTCTACAAGGAAGCGGCAGCCGCCCACCACCCCCAAGCATACTCCAGGCACGTACTAATCTCCGACGGCACCAGGACCATCGCCGCAACGGCAACCCTCGCGCAACACGGAGCCTCAGTCCAAGGCTACATCACGGCCGCCACCGGAACATGGCTGAACGACTACGTCGTGAACAGGCTGGGCGCCGACCTGGAATGCGAATACGCCCCCCAGAGAAACCAGGACTTCATTCTCATCCCCAAGGCAACCGAATCAGTGCCCGACAGGTTGGAGGCCGTCGAGAGCGCCGCACGGCGGAAAGTCAGGACCGATCTCCGCAGGTTCGGCGCTCCACCAGACGCTGCCGAAGTGGGTCTCTTTTTCGAGCGGGCGGAGCTGACACGTCTCCAGGCCGAGTTTGCAAAACCTGCATGGGAGGTTCGCCATAGGTACCCGGCAATTGACAGCTCCGTACCCCTTCTCAGGCAGAACGATATTTCCTGCGACATCGACGTAATATCTAGGGCGGGCAAAGTAAGTCGCTGCGTTGAGGTGAAATCTATTAGCGGCGCACCAGGCTCCCCGTTCATCCTGAGCCGACGCGAATGGAAGTCTCGCCTGTGGTGCAGAAACCGCAATCTTCCCTACTCCACCGTTGTTTACTACCACACCCACTGCCAGATCATCGAGCGCCGGGTCATTCCCGAAACCGTCAATCTCAAATTCGAACCTTTCGGTTACATTTGCTACCACCCGGACCTCAGCACCCAATAACCAGCCAATGCCCCACGACATCCTTGATAACCGCACACCCGAGACCCTGCTGACAGCCCACCTCCAGAAGGTGCTCATCGGCACCGACAAGGCCAAATTCGCCATCGGCTACTTCTTCCTCTCTGGGTTCAAAGAAATCGAAAATAAACTCGACCAGCTCAAGGAGTTACGCCTACTGATTGGCACCACCACCACCCGGGACACAATCGAGCAACTGGCCGAAGGCTACAAGCGCCTCGACCTCGTCGAGTCAGTCACCAAACGCGCTGCCACGCTGACTAAGGACGAAACAAAGGCGGCATTACAGCACACCGCAGCCGACGCCCAGGAAACACTATCCCTGATGGACCAGACCGACCAGGACCAGCAATTGGTCAGTACACTAATAAAAATGGTCGAAGAAAAGCGCCTAAAGGTGAAGGTGTACACGAAGGGCCGCCTCCACGCAAAGGCGTACATCTTTGACTTCCCACCAAATAGCCCGTACGGCCTCGGCCAGGCGGTGGTGGGGTCCAGCAACCTCACTCTCGCCGGCATCAAACACAACACCGAGCTGAACGTCGTCGTCCATGGAGACAAGAATCACGAAGAACTAACCAAGTGGTTTGAGGACCTCTGGGCGGAAGGTAAGGACTTTGACGCGGCACTCCTCCAGGAACTCAAGCAGTCGTGGGCCGCCCAGCAGCCCACACCCTACGAAATCTACCTGAAGACGCTGTGGCACCTTGTCAAGGACCGCCTGGAAGGCGGCGAAGACGTCCAGTTGGTCCTTGGAATGGAGATGCCAGAACTGACCGACTTCCAAAAGATCGCCATGAAGCAGGCCATCGCCCTCGTCGAAGAGCATGGCGGGTGCTTTGTGGGCGACGTGGTAGGCTTGGGTAAGACCTTCATTGGCGCAGCCATCCTCCGCTATTACAAGGAGCGCCGCAAAATGAAGTCCTTGATCCTTTGCCCAGCATCGCTCGAGGAAACCTGGAACGAGTTTAACGAAGCCTTTGACCTCAACGCACGCGTCGAGTCCACCGGAATGCTACAGGAGGGCGACGGGCGCGGGATCGACCTTGCGGACAAAAAGTACGCTGACCGGGACATTGTCCTGATCGACGAGAGCCACAACTTTCGCTACCCAGACACCCAGCGCTACAAGAAACTCCAGCCATTCCTCACCGGGAAGCGCACGGTCCTTCTAACGGCTACCCCCCGCAACAACAGCGCCTGGGATGTTTACCACCAGATGCGCCTCTTTCTGCGCGATGAAAGCACCCTCCAGATCGACCCGCCCCAGCTAAAAGGTTACTTCGAGTGCATCGAGCCGCTGGGCGAGAAGACCAAAAAGCACCTCCGCGATCACCCAGACCAACGCCGTGAGCTCCCAAGCGTCCTGCGGCCGGTCCTCATACGCCGGACGCGTAAACACATCATCGAGCACTATTCGCACATAGATGAGAAAGGCCGCCCGTACATAATTGTCGCCGGTAAGCACCGCTACTTCCCGAAGCGCGACCTGGAGGTCATCCAGTACTTCGTGGACAAGGCTTACGCGGGCAACTACGAGGAGATCCGGCAAAAACTTATGTCGTTGGCCTACGCCAAGTACGGCCTCTGGCTGTACGTCGAGCCCTCAAAGCGCGACCAAGAGCCATACGCATCGCTCCAGCGTGCCGGGAAGAACCTGCGCGGCATAATGAAGAGCCTCCTCTACAAGCGCCTCGAGTCGAGCGTCAAAGCTTTTCAGGTGACCATCAAAGATCTCACCACCGTCCACGAGCGGTTCCTGAAGGCCCTCGACAACGGCATCGTCGCCGTCGGCGAGGAGATGCAAAAATTTCTGTATGAGACGGACCTTGATGACGAAACCTCACTCGTGCAGGCGCTTCAGGGCATGCCCAGCGCCGGCCTGTACAAAATCGAAGACTTCATCCAGAAGGGCGTAACGCTCAGAAAGGAAATCGCCCACGACATCCGCGTCCTTAACCAGGTTTCAGCGCTCGTTGAACCCCTCGGCCCCAAGCAAGACGACAAGTTGCAGACCCTCTTGCGCTGGCTCCACGGGGGTTGCAGGGAAGCCAAACCTCTCAAACCGAGGGACACCAAAATCCTCATTTTCACACAGTACGCGGAGACAGCCCGCTATCTATACGACAACCTCAAGCATCTCGGTGGCGTGGCCTGGATCCACAGCGACACAAAGAACCGCTTCGGCCTCATCCGCCGCTTCGCGCCCACGGCGAACAATTATGCCATTAAGCCCGCCGACGAACCCATCCGCATCCTCATTTCCACCGACGTGCTCTCAGAAGGCTTAAACCTCCAGGACGCCAGTTGCGTCATCAACTACGACATTCACTGGAACCCGGTCCGTCTCATCCAGCGCATCGGGCGCATCGACCGCATCGGCTCAGAGTACGATGCCATCCACGTATTCAACTTCCTTCCATGCAAGGAAATCGACCGCGAGCTGCACCTCTACGACAAGGTCCACAAGCGCATTGACGAGTTCCAGGAAACCATCGGCGCCGACTCGCAGCACCTCGACCGGACCGAGCGGATCAACGATAAGGCAATGTACGCAATCTATCAAAAGGAGGTGGCTCAGCTCGACCTGTTCGACGAGGAGCAGGACACTTTTGGCCTCGCCGAAGCCGAGGAATTGATCCGG
Organism: Verrucomicrobiota bacterium; assembly: GCA_037130375.1. GTDB lineage: Bacteria > Verrucomicrobiota > Verrucomicrobiia > Limisphaerales > UBA8199 > JAPLUA01. The sequence goes on from JBAXTC010000036.1 coordinate 10,032, forward strand.
CAGTTGGAGAAAACTAATCCCGCCCTGCTCGACCGAATCAAGAACCTGCCGGACGGCGTCCGGTCCGCCCGCAGTGCGAGCGGCCAGGTCGGTACATTCGTCTTCTTCGAGGCACGCAAGTTCAAGCGGCTCTGGCTCGTGGACCCCGAAGGAAAGGCCGTGGAGAAAGATGCCGAGCGCGTCGTAGCAGCCATCAAGTGCGACGAGACCCAGACAAAGCTGCCGCTCCCCAAGGGCTATAACGAACGTCTGAACGGCCTCTTTCAGCAATTCAAAGCGGATGCCAAACTACGCACGGCGGCCCTCGACCACACCGCCGCACTTCACCACGCACAGAAATACGTGGTCCGCGAGCTAAACGTGATCTACCGCGACACCAACGACACCGAACTCAAAAGCAGACTCGAACTGCTGGACCGCTTCGTTCGCCAAGACCCATCCGTCCCGTTACTGAAGGAGTATCACTTCCTAAAGCGACAGGGCCTAGTCGGCGAGCCTCTCGTAAAGCGCGTCACGGACCTCTACTTCAAGTATCCGCATGACCAGGCCCCCCACACCGACGAGCAGGGCAGGCGCCTGGTAGCCGAACGCATCATCTGTAGCGAAGCGCTCCTTTAGCGAAGCCACGAAAGAGTCCGAAATATGAATACCGTCAAAAACAAATACAGAGGAACGACAAACTACGTACACGTCCTCGCCGCACTTGTCCGTGCGGCGCAGTATCGTGGTGTCACCACGTACCAGGACATCGCCGTAATCATGGGCCTGCCCATGAAGGGTAGCCACATGGGGGCGGAGCTGGGCTGGGTTCTTGGAGAAATCGCCGAAGACGAGGTCAGGGCTTCCAGGCCCATGCTGAGCGCCGTGGCCGTCGGGGTCAGCGGCAAGCCCGGCCCCGGCTTCTTCGACCTCGACCGCGAGCTGGGCAAGCTTGGCAAAGCCGAGAGCGATCAAGAGTTCTGGCGCAACGAGCGCGATGCCGCCTACGAAGCCTGGAAGCGCCCGCTCGCCGCCGCCACCGACGGCCGGGCCCGCCACATTCGGGACAAGGGCTTCGACAACCAGTATTACCGGGACCTCATCGTCCAGATCATCCGGGAGCACCAGCCAGTCCCAAGGGAGGAAATCGACACACTCCTCCTCGACAAGCTCCCCGAGATCCTCTCGCCAGAGCAAAAACGCCGGAAGATCCACAACCTCCTCATGACCCTCTCTGGAAAGGAACACCGTATCCGCAATGCTGGGAGCCGCCGTTACTCGCAGTGGGTCCTCGTTGCCGACTCCGAAACTCCTGCCTCGACGAAAAACAAAGAAGAACAAAGCCCTTGAACAAAGAAGCCTTCAGAAACCCTCACAAAACATCGATCTCTCCTTTGTTTCCCACCGTTTCCTAAGACTCAAAAAAACAAAGAAACCTCCCATAAAGCCGTGCCAACCCCCTCCCACCTCAGCACAAAGGCCTCCGAAAGTGGCATTCTTGACTCCCTCAACACCACCCAGTAGCGCTTCGCCCTAACCCGTTCAACCACGGTGCAAGGAGCCCCGAATGGTTCTCTACAAATATGCAGGCGCGTCTGGGCTAAAGATCCTGGACGCCCTTAGGCTGAAGGTAACCCCGCCCAACGAGCTGAACGACCCCTTCGAGCTCACCCCGCGTTCACAAGACTGGATGACCCGGCAGTACCTCCTCGACAAGGCCAAGCACGATCCAGAGCACTTTCGCCCCGCATATGACGAATGGAGGGAGCAAGAACACCGCTCGGAATCCTTCAGCGTCTTCTTGCGCGCCCTTCACCTGATGTCCCGCAAAACGTATTCCCATTTCCTGCACCTTTACCGAGCGGCCATCGTCGAGGCCGACCTCAGAGCCGTCCACGAAGCAAGCGAGCACATGGTCGTCCTCTGCCTTTCAGCCGTGAACAACAGCATCCCGATGTGGTCTCACTATGCAAACCACCACAAAGGCATCACCATCGGCTTGGACGCCAACGACCGTTGCCTCCGCTTTGGCTCACCGCTCTGCAGAGTGAAATACCGTAAAAATCGGGTAAGCCTGAACCGCCCGGCCACCTCCACCCCACAGGCTCGCCTGAAAAAGGTTATCGAGATGATCCTGACGAAAAGCCCAGACTGGGAATATGAGCAGGAATACCGATTTTCCTACGCCAAAAGCCGCACCCTGCGCCAGACCACCGACGACGGCCACACTATCCACCTTATTCCCGTTTGGCCAAGCGCCATCAAAGAAGTCATATTCGGCTGCTCCGCCTCCCAACAGTACGAGGACAAAGTCCGCCGGATGTTGGACCTGAACCGGTTCGCCCACGTGCGCATCCTCCGAGCACGCCGCCACCCCAAACACTTCCGCCTCGACATCGTCCCTGCCTGATCCGCCCAGCAGCACCACCCCGCCAGCAACTTCGCCCGGAGGCGCGCAGTTGCTTCTAGAGTGTTGTTTCCCTCGCCCGACGTTGCCCTCCCGCCGCCCCGGAGCCAACCTCCGCTGCCTGGTCGGGTAAAGCGGGGCAAGCCTCTAGCCCTCTGGCCGGGCAGGCCCGCCGCGCAAGGCGCCTCTACCCCTGCCGCGGGACCTGGTTGCCGACAAACCAGCCCCTGCCAGCGTGGTTCTCAATAAACTTTACACACCCAGTAAACTCAAACGTGATGCAGGTCGCGTGAAAAACCGACAACACCAAGTCCTGCAGTACCTGATCCTCCTCCAGCGCCACCACTTTCAGGCCCTTCTCCCCGGCCAGCGCGAAGTTAATCGGCCGCCCGTGCGTCTTGTGTTCCACTGCCCTCCCGAGCCACTTCGCTATCGCATCCGCTCTGCTCGCCGCGTCGGCCTCACCCTTGAACATGTACGTTGCGAGCCACGCCGTAACCTTCTCCACCGACAAGTCCGTCGTTCGCTTGCAGGTGTTCAGAATCCCCGGCGGGTAATCCCGAATCTTATTCACCCAAATCGGGGCCACCTTCGCATCCGCGCTGACCTCCGCCTTCGCCTGGGCAAACTCCGCCAGCAGATCAAATGCCGGCGCGGTCCGGAACCCGTCCTTTGTCGGGAAGGTTATCTGCGGGTCAATCGGCCCCAGCGCCGACTGCTTGCCCATGACAATCTCATCACACGCACAAGCGATCATCGTCGCCGCCGACATCGCATTCTGCGGCACAATCGCCCGGATGTAAGAATACTTTGCGCGCAGGTACTGCACCACTTGCTCCGCCGCCTCCAGCGAGCCGCCGGAGCTGTGCAGCAACAAATCGAGCTTGTCCCCCTTCAACCCATGCAGCGCCGTCATGAACCCCTGAATGTCCTCCCCGGTGATCTGCAACAGGTAAGGCGGAATTTGCCCTATCTTCGACGAGGTAAAAGCCGTGGCATAAATTACCGTGTCATGCCCAGTCTTGGCCTGGAGGCTCTGCAAATACCTCCGCCGAATCAGGTCCTGGCTGGTAGTGCGGAGGAGGTTTATCTCTGCTTGGATCTCATTCCTGGCCGGCATAAACGGTACCCTCAGAACCCACGACCCCTTGTTCTTCCGACACCGTTCCGTCCGGTTGGTCCCTCAAACCTTCCAGCAGCTTGAGCACCTCCGGATCAATGCTCCTCTCCATTTCAGCCACCAGAGCAGTCCGCTCCGCTTCAAGATCAGGGCACAGGTTAGTCATAGGCGCGCTCATGCAAGCCCCAGTTTCACAACTTGTCAATCACGAGATTCATATCAATATACACCATCGGCTGATTCTGCCACCCCCTTTAGCCCTCCCTCATGCCGCCGCCGCTTTCGGCAGCTTCACAATCTTCCCCTCCGCCCCGCTCTCCCGGGCCGCTTTCGCCGCCTCGACGCTGGCCGGCGTGATCCCAAACCACTTTTCCGCATCCACCGGGCGCACCAGCTCGCGATAGTTCGAGAACACCATCCGCGGCGAATTGCCCGCCTCCAGCGCCACCTGCGCTACATTCTGAATCTGAGCTACCCGGTAGCTGATGAACGAATGCCGCAACGCGTTGTGTTTCCAGGAGAACGCCTTGGGCGGCTCTTCCTTCCGCAGCGCCGCGTCCACGGACTCGGACAGCCACATCAACTGCTTCGGCACGTTGGCATACCCGCACACCTTGCCCTCGGGCTGGCGATGCTTCTCCAGCCACGCCTTCAGGTTCGGCAGAATCGGCACCAACCGCCGGCTCGCTGTCTTCGCCTTGCTGGCCTTGATCTCGATCAGGTTTTCCTCCAGCCGCACTTCCGACCAATCCAGCCGCTGAATCTCCGCATGCCGCAGCCCGGCAAACGCGCCAATCGTCAGGAACGGGATCAGCGCCGGCTCCGCCAACTCCAGCACCCGCTCCAATTCCCCTGGCCGGAAGATCTCGATCTCGGTCTCCTCCTCCCGCGCCAGAGCCACCGAATCCACCTGGGCCATGCCCTTCGGCAGGTACCCGCGGGACTCAGCAAAATAGAACAGCGTCCCGATCGCCCGCCGGTAATTATTCCGCGACTTTCCTGACAGCGCCTTCCCCGCCCGCTCCTCATTCCTGTCCTGCGACTTGAGCCCGCGCAGGAAGTCCTCGATCTCCGCGCTCGTCACCAAACCAATCGGGCCCTTGAACTTCTTGGCAAACCGTCCCAGCCGGCCGCGCAGGTCTTTCACATAGACCCCGCTCATCCTATCGGCCTCCTTCGCCAGCAGCAGCTCCTTTACGATCTGGGGCACCGGCGTCGGCGTCCGCAGCGGATTCTGTTTCACGTAGTAACGCACCGCCTCCAGCAGGGAAGCGCCCTCGAGTAGTTTGTGCGCTTCGGCAAACTGCATTGCCGCCATCTCCAGCGGCACCCCGGTAGGCTTCAGCGCCTCGACCGCCCGCGCGTAAGCCAGCCCGTCATGGTTGGTGAGCGTCAGCGCATTCAGTTCGCCCGCCGACAGCCGATTGGCGATCATCTCCGCTTCCATCTTCGCTAGGTTTAGGTCAGCGAAACTCTTCCGCTGGCGCTTATCCCCCAGGTAGGAAACGACCGTGAAAGCCTCGAAACCGCGTGAAGGAGTCAGGTAGATTTTGACGATGGTGTGGCCCCGTTTCACCACCATTGGGAACTTAGGTTTACTCATGGGGCGATTCTGTCAGGAATCTGTCAGGAGCACAAGCTTTTTCTTAAAAATCTTAAGAAAAAGGTGGTGGAGGCGGCGGGAGTTGAACCCGCGTCCTTAGCAAATGTGCCAGCCGCGACTACATGCTTAGTCAGGAGAGAGTTTTCTACCGGGCAATAACGGCCTGACACCGAGTCGCCCAGCCTAGCCCGCAGGATAAGAGTTTCAACCCAACGCGCGCAGGCGCCACGCCGGGCCTAACCTGCTGTGGCGTTCGTTCGGCGTAGCAGGTGTCCACCGGCGAACGTCGCGACACTTTAGGCCGCGAGAGCTAATTCTTGGTTAGCAACTAATGTTTGGTTCGAGGATTAACGAGGCCAACGAACCGTCCTCGGCATGCCGCCTCTGGCGTATCTACCAAGTCGAAACCAGTACGCCCCCAGTTCGGCAAAGCAATAATCGACCAGATTGCTCCCGAAGTCAAGTGCGGGATCGGGCAGGGCAGCAATTCATTTTGACGGGGCGTGGGGCAGGTCTCCGACCTGCCAGTCCACGGAGTCTCCGACTCCGTGCAGGGCCAGAGCAGGAGTAAGAGCAGGAGCAAGAGCAAGAGATCTGCCCCACGCTGCTCCCGGGTGTAGGGCAGGTCTCCGACCTGCCAGTCCACGGAGTCTCCGACTCCGTGCGCGGCCAGATCCCCCGCAACCGGCAGATCAACAGGTCTGCCGGACGCTGCTCTCCAAAGCAAGACGGATTCATGTTTTAAACACCACGCGACCCGTCTGCGAAAACTATTTGTCAAACCTGGCACGAGAGGCGACTGTTTTCGTCGATATGTCTGAATTGAAGCCGCTGCCCACCCATCTCATTGGGGGAAATTTTCTGCTCATGGAGACGGACTACACCCTCGTGTTCACCCCGGAGGATCTGTCATCAGACCAGCGGCTGATGGCGCAAACGGCCGAGAAATTCATGGATAAAGAAGTCCTTCCGAACCTCGAGGCGCTGGAGCATCAGGAGGAGGGTCTGACGCCGAAACTGTTTCGCAAGGCTGGCGAGCTGGGATTGCTCGGGATGGAGGTGCCGACCGATTACGAGGGTCTGGGGTTGGGCAAGACGAGCGCCTTGGGGGTAGAAGAGCAAATGGCGCGGTTGGGCGGCTTTGGGGTGACCTGCGGCGCGCACAGCGGCATCGGCACCCAGCCGCTGATCTTCTTTGGCACGGAGTCGCAGAAGAAGAAGTATCTGTCGAAGCTGGCGACGGGCGAGTGGATGGGGGCCTACGCTTTAAGCGAAGCGGGCTCGGGTTCCGACGCGCTGAGCCTGCGCACAAAGGCCACGCTTTCTTCGGACGGCAGCCATTACATTCTGAACGGAACCAAGATGTGGATTTCCAATTCCGCCTGGGCCGACTTGTTCACGGTCTTCGCCAAAGTGGATGGCCAACATGTCACCGCCTTTCTCGTCGAGCGGACCTTTCCGGGCGTCTCAACCGGCAAAGAAGAGCACAAGTTGGGAATCAAGTCTTCCTCCACCCGCCGGTTGATTCTGGAGGACGCTCAGGTGCCTGTGGAAAACCTCCTGGGCGAAGCCGGGAAAGGAGCCTACATCGCTTTCAATATTTTGAACTCGGGCCGGTTCAAACTCGGCTCCGGCGCAATCGGCGCTGCGAAGGAATCGCTCAAGAATGCCACTCGGTATGCGATCGAGCGGCAGCAGTTTGGCCGGCCCATCGCTTCGTTTGGTCTGATTCAGCAGAAGCTTGGGGAAATGGCGGCGCGCATCTTTGCGGGAGAAAGTGCTGTCTGCCGGACGGCGGCCATGATCGAAGCCGTGCTCGAGACCCATGAGACGATGGATTCGATGAACCCGCCGTTTCCCCGCGGCCTGGACGAGTTCGCCCTTGAATGTTCCATCATCAAGATCGCCTGCAGCGAAATCCTGGATGATGTGGCGGATGAAGCCCTGCAAATTCATGGCGGATACGGCTACACGGAGGAGTTTTCCGCGGCCCGCGCGTGTCGGGATTCACGAATCAACCGAATTTTTGAAGGCACCAACGAGATCAACCGCCTTTTCATACCCGGGCTGCTCCTGCGCCGGGCGCAACGCGGCCGCATCCCGCTGAACCAGGCGATCACGAAGGTCAGCAAGGAATTACTGGAACTGCCGCCGATTGAGGACAGCGCGGGCGGAGACGAACTGCTCAGCGCGCGGGCGCTCCTGGCGAACGCCAAGAAGCTCGTGCTCTTGGTTTCGGGCGTGGCTTGCCAGAAATACGGCGACAAACTCATTGAAGAACAGGAGGTGGCCGCCAGCTTAAGCGACATGATTGTGGATATTTACCTTGCGGAAAGCGCACTCCTGCGAACGCTCAAAGCGCGCGCGGTCACCGGTGTTGCCCCGGTGATGACCGATTTGGCGCTGGTGTTCGCCAACGACGCTGTCGGCCGATTGGAACTTCAGGCGCGAGGCGCGTTGGCGGCCATTTCGCAGGGTGACGAGCTGCGGACCCAACTCGGAATTGTGCGGCGCTTGCTGCGCTGGCCCCCCTTGAATGGGGTGGCCCTGCGCCGTCGCATCGCAAAGCGTTTATGCGATCTCGGCAGCTTTCCCGCCCTTGTCTCTGTCACATAGCCAGATGACCTATCCGTCCACCACACTTCCGCAACTGCTGGAGCAGACCGCGGCCCGGCGGCCCGGCGCAGCAGCCCTGATCTACTTTGGCGCAACGATTTCCTACGGGCAATTGCAGCACCATGTGATTCGGATTGCCGCGGGGCTGCAGGCGATGGGAGTCGGGAAGGGCGACTGCGTGGCGTTAATGATGCCCAACTGCCCGCAGTTTGTGATCAGTTACTTCGGCGCCTTGCGGGCTGGGGCGATTGTGACGGCGACCAGCTCAATGTACACCGCGCGAGAGGCAGCCCTCCAGTGGAACGATGCCGGCGTAAAGGTCGTCATCGCCGACCGCCGACGGCTCCCCGTTGTCCGAGCCGCGCTTTCCAGCCTGGCCACGACGCCGCGAATCGTGCTTATCGGCATGAGGCAGTATTACCCGCATCGATTCGGTGAGCTATGCGCGTCGCTGAATGTATCCCCGGAGAGGAGGCAATTCAAAGCCTCGAAATCAGCGTCGTGCGGTCCGGCTCAGACCACGGCCCCGGCAATTCACTCCTGGGAAGAACTGCTCTCAATGGCTCAAGCTCCACGCCCGGAGGATTCGATCCCATCCGACGTTGCCTGTCTGCAGTACACCGGCGGCACGACCGGATCATCCAAGGGGGCGATGCTGACACATGCCAATCTCGCGATAAACGCTCGCCAGACCAGTGACTGGCTTGCGATGGGCCAGTGTGGAGCGGAGGTCGTGGTCGCCGCGCTGCCCTTGTCCCACATTTACGCCATGACCTGCGTGATGATTTCATCGGTCCTGAGTGGCGGCAGCGTGGTAATCCTGCCACGCTTCGAGCTGCGCGCCGCCCTGAATGTCATCCGGAAATATCACCCTGCGATCTTCCACGGCGTTCCCACGATGTACGTCGCGTTCAACCAAACGCCCCATGTCGAACGCTACGGCTTCAACTCGATGCGCATTTGCATGAGCGGCGGGGCACCCCTGCCGGTCGATGTCCGGGAGAAGTTCGAGGCTCTGACAGGCGGGAAACTGGTGGAAGGCTACGGGCTTACCGAAGCCTCCCCCGTCACCCATATCAACCTGCCTTCAGGATCGCCCAAGGTGGGCAGCATCGGCTTGCCGGTCGAGGATACAGATGCTCGGATCATGGATCTCGAAACTGGGCTTTGCGAGGTGGCTGACGGTGAAATCGGCGAGATTGTTATTCGCGGTCCGCAGGTGATGAAAGGATATTGGAACAAGCCGGAGGAAACCGCTCGGGTGCTGCACGACGGGTGGCTCTACACCGGCGACATTGCCCGGAAAGATGCCGACGGTTATTTCTACATTGTTGACCGCAAGAAAGATCTGATTATCGCAGGCGGTTACAATGTTTATCCTCGCGAGGTGGAGGAGGTTTTGTGGGAGTTTCCGAAGATTCTGGAGGCGGTCGTGATTGGCGTGCCCGATTCGTACCGTGGTGAAACCGTCAAGGCGTTCGTTGTCCTCAAACCCGGCGCCCCAGCCACCGTTGATGAGATCATTACTTTCTGCCGCGGTCGCCTGGCAGCCTACAAAGTTCCGCGGCAGGTTGTTTTCCGGGATTCCCTCCCAAAATCTAGCGTCGGGAAGTATCTCCGGCGCGCGCTGCGAAATTTATAGCCGGCAATTAAGAACCGAGCTGAGCGAGTCGGACTCGGAGAACCTGAACCGCTTCCTTTTGGCGCGACACTATGACATACAGCCACCCGTCGTGGATGAGGGAGGTGGGGTAGCCATATTCACCCCCCTTGGCATGTCCCGGGCGGCGTTGCGAGTAATGTTCATCGCCAAGGATGAAGTGTTCGCCAAATCGGACACCATCGCGAGACAGAGAGAGAACCAACGGTGTGCGGCCTTGCCCAATCGGATTGCCGACGTAGTAGAAGCGGCCGTTGGGCAGGCGACCGAAGTGGAACTTGGCATTGGTATCGCTGAAGTCGGTCTCGATCGGTTCAGACCATGTGGCACCATCGTCCCGACTCTCGGTAATCCACAGGCGATGGCCTAACGAGCCTTTTCTCTGGCCCGCATTGCGCAACAGCATCTGGAGCGTGTTGTCGTCAGTCTGATAAAACGAGCCCTCACAAAGTGCCGCCGCCCAGTCCTGCCAGGTGGCGACTTCCCGGAACGAGGCCGGATCGTCCTTGATCGTGCTGTTCATGCTGGCGGGATAGATGCCGCTCATCTGCCACCCGCTTAGCCCGCTCCGGTCATCGGACCAGGGAAAGGAGATGTTGCCGGCGATGATAAGTCGCCCAGAGCGGGTGGCCTGGGGGCCGTGATTGGGATTAACCGGAACGCCGATTTCGCGAATGGCGCTCCAAGTCTGGCCGTTGGTAGTCGTCATCGCTTGCAGCCGGGTTCCCTCCTTGTGAAGGCCGTAGTTGCCGAAGTAAGCGACCAACGTGCCCTGCCATTGGTGAAATCCGGCCGCGGTCAGCACTCGTTCGGCGCCCTTCGCATCCCGGATTGAGTCTGCCAGCGGACGCGGTTCGGTCCAGTGATCGAAGTCTTCCGATGTGGAAAGAAGCACGCGTTGGCCCAGGTCGTCCTCATTCGTGCGTCCGTTGGACCAGATGGCGAAAAAGCGCCCCTGGAAAAAGGTCAGGCTGGGATGGTGAGAATAGGTCCATTGGGATTCAGGCCGATAGAGATAGACACCTTCAACTTTCGGATGCCGCACCGCTGGCAGGGCGGCGGGAACGCCGTCTTTCCATTCGGCGAGGTTTGTGACGGGGCTGCGACGCGGAGCGTTGGTGGCGGTATCGGCGACGGCGGCCAAGGTGGCGCATCCGAGCAAGACCAGAGCCAGATGTTTCGACTTCATAAGCATCATTTTGGGATAAACTGATGTCGCGGAAAAGTCCTCTTTTGAGCCGATGCAGTCGCAGCAGGGTGGGGTAATCATGTCCTTTGTCCCGGGCGGCCAGTAGGATTTTATCAAGCCGGGTTGGAAACCGGCCCTCCGCCAGAGCACCACGGACTCGCGAAAGCGCCCAACCGGCAGGCGGACAAGAATGTCCAATGCCGCTAGGATTTGAGACTCCTCGTCCCGGAGGGATGGCCGACAATAGCCCAACGTTTAAACGTTGGGTGCGCGGGTTT
>JBAXTC010000360.1:0-7669 GCA_037130375.1 Verrucomicrobiota bacterium
ACAGTGTTGGGGATGGCAGAAGCGAATGCCGCGCCGATCTTTGATTTATGCGAGCAACTGACCGTGGCTGAGCAGGTCGCGCTGGCGCAGTTTCTGGAGGACTCGCACCAATCTCTGAGCTGGCTGCAAGAGCTCCTGTTCGCGTTGGTGCTGCTTCTTCTGGGGTTGGGAGGAGTGGTTGGTCTTTCAGTTTACCGAGAGTTGTTGGCTCCGCTGCGCAGCCAATTGCGCCAAAGCCGGGCGGTTATCGAGCGCCATGAGAAACTGGCCTCGCTTGGCACGCTCGCCGCCGGCCTGGCCCATGAAATCCGCAACCCGCTTACGGCGATCAACGTAAGGGTCCATAGCCTCAAGCGGAGCCTGGTCGAGGGATCCTCGGAGCACGAAGATGCGACGGTGATTGACAGCGAAATCCGGCGTCTCGAGGGCATCGTGCGGGAGTTCCTGCAATTTGCCCGGCCCGCCGATCCCAAATTCGTCACCATCTCAGCCGACAGCTTGCTGGCAAAGGTACAAAGGCTCTTGGCGGGCCAGTTGGAGAAGAACTCCATCCAACTCACCCTGGAATCGCCGCCGGATGTATGGATTCGGGTGGACCCACACCAGGTTGAACAGGCGCTGATTAATCTGGTTCAGAACGCTGCCGAGAGCATTGGCCGCGACGGCAAGATTCGCCTTTGCGCCCGAGCCGACACGGCCCGTCGGACGGGACGCGCCCGTCCGGTGGTGGTGTTGGAAGTGGGGGATAGCGGCAAGGGGATTCCTGCAGAGGTCCAGAAGCGCTTGTTCGATCCATTTTTCACTACGAAAGAGGATGGCACCGGCTTGGGGTTGTCCATCGCCGCCCGAATTGTTGAGCAACAGGGCGGGGCGCTGCAATACAAAACCGAGCGTAACCGCGGCACGACTTTTTGCATCGTGCTGCCCCAGGCAGAACGCGATCCAGATGAACCCACGCCCCAAGATTCTCCTCGTTGAAGATGACATCGGGATTGCTGCGGCCTTGAAGAAGGACTTGCAGGCCGAGGGCTACGAGGTGGCGGTGGCGGCCCGCGGTGACGAAGGGAACTCGCGGGCCCAGCAGGAGAGCTGGGATGTTGTCATCACAGATCTGAAGATGCCCGGCCTGTCAGGTCTGGACTTGGTCGCGCAACTCCATGCCGCCAAACCGAAGTTGCCGATCATCATGATGACCGCGTTCGGCACCACCGAGACGGCCATCGAAGCGACCAAACTCGGCGCCTATGATTATCTTCTCAAGCCTTTCGACATGACCGAGATGCTCGATCTCGTGGCCAAAGCGGTGGGCAGCAGCAGGCTTATGTCTGAACCGCTGGAAATGGGCGAACTTCGTTCCGCGCAGTCCGCTATCATCGGCAACAGCCGGGCCATGCAGGCCATTTACAAGGAAATCGGGCGGGTCGCTGCCACTACCGTTACGGTGCTGATTCGGGGCGAAACCGGAACTGGCAAAGAACTCGTGGCGCGGGCCATCTATCAGCATAGTGCTCGCGCAGCCCAGCCCTTTATCGCCGTCAACTGTGCTGCTATTCCTGAAACCCTTCTGGAAAGCGAGTTGTTCGGCCACGAGCGAGGCTCATTTACCGGAGCCCATGCCCGCCGGATTGGGCGGTTCGAGCAGGCCAACCGCGGCACGGTTTTTCTGGATGAGATCGGCGACTTGAGTTTGAGCACGCAGGTCAAACTCCTGCGGGTGCTGCAGGAGAAGTACATTCAGCGTGTCGGCGGGAACGAGAAAGTCCCGGTGGACGCGCGTGTGTTGGCGGCAACGCACCGCGACCTCGAAACGGCCATCCGGGAGAGGCAATTCCGGGAGGACCTGCTATACCGTCTGAGCGCGGTTACGATCACACTCCCGCCTTTGAGTGAGCGGACGGAGGATATACCTCAGTTGGTGAAGTACGCCTTGCTCCGGGCGGCGGCCGAAATGGACGTCCAGTCTGCGTCTATCCAGCCGGAGGCGGTTGCATTTTTCCAGAGCCAAGCCTGGCCGGGGAACGTGCGCGAGTTAGAGAATGTAGTGCGCCAGTCGCTTTTGCTTGCCCGAGCTTACCCGGTGAGCCTGGACCATGCGCAGCAGGCATACGCCCGGACGCGGAAATCGGCGGCCACCCCCGACCAGACCATTGCCACCTACTTTACTGATCTCCTCGCCCGGGCCCAACGTGAAGAGTTGGTGGGAGTTCGCAGCCAAATGATTGAAGAGATGGAACGGGAACTATTCACTCGAGCTATTCAGCTAGCTCAGGGCAATCAGGCGAAGGCCGCTCGCTGGTTAGGGGTCACTCGCACAACGATGCGAGAGAAGTTGGTCCATTTTGGCCAGCACCCGGCGGGCGGGGATTCGGCTGAAGCCTGACCAGGGTGCTTCGGCCAGGGCTGGACCGACCGAGCAGAAACCGCGACATTGGCGCGGTTAACGCCGTTGGGCGAAGGAGGTTATGCCCCGCTTGCAGCCCACCTACTTGGTCTCGCGCCGCGCCAGGACCGCCCCGCCGGTGATGCCGGCGCTGTCGCCCAGTTTGGATGCCACGATCTCGACGCCTTTCATGGTGCCCGGCATGGCGTAGTCCTGCGCGGTTTCGACGATCACGCTCATCATCTCGTCGGCGAGAGCTTCGATAACACCTCCGCCGACGACGACGACTTCCGGGCCGAGGATGTTCACCAGGTTGGCGATTCCGATGCCGATATACTCGGCGGCGCCTTCGATGACTTTATCCACAAACTTGTCGCCGCGACGGATGGCTTTGCGCAGGTCGCCGCTGCGCAGGTCGGTCAGGTCGTTGCCGAGGAGTTCGGTGAGGAGGGTTTTCTGGCCGTCTTTGATGCCGGCTTTGATCTGCTGAAAGATGGCAGTGCGGCTGGCGAGGGCTTCGAAACAACCTTTGTTGCCGCAGCCGCATTTCGGGCCGTTGATGTCCAGGACCATGTGGCCGATCTCGCCGGCAGTGTGGTTAAAACCGCTGTAGAGGTCGCCATTGATAATGATGCCGCCGCCGATGCCAGTGCCCACGAAGATGCCCACCAGGGTTTTGGGCTTGGCTTTGAGTTCGGCGACATGGACGCCAAGGGTGGAGATGTTGCAGTCATTCTCGACGAACACGGGAATGCCGAGGTGTTTCTCGAGGTCTTTCTTGAGCGAGACATCTTTCCAACCTTCCATATTGGGGGCGAAGATGACCGATCCCGAGGCAAAATCCACCGCGCCGGGGGCGCCAATGCCGACGCCGGCGACCTGTTTGAGGCTGAGGTCGGCCTCATCGACCGCGTCCTGGACGCAACGGGCGATGCGTTCGATGACGGCTTCGACTCCGCGCTGGGATTTGGTGCTGAGTTTGGCGGTGCTGATACACTCCTGCGGGTTTTTGAAAACGCCCGCGAGGATTTTGGTTCCGCCCAGGTCAACGCCGACAACGTATTCCGCTTTGCTGCTTGTTTCGGCCATAGAGTCGTTAATGGAGTCGGGTTATTACTTGCCGGCCAGCACGGCGTTTGTCTTCTTCTGCAACTCTGCGTTGATGGCGTCCGCCGAGCGCATGCCGTCCACGATTGTGAAACCGTAGGTGGTCTGCATACCACGGAAGGTGTTCTGAATCGTGGTCTGGTACTTCATGAAGCTGTCGAACATGTCGCGCGAGAAGCCGAGGTCCATGCCGCTTTCCCAATAGTCCAGCGCGGCGTTTTTGGCAAAGGTCCGCTGCACGAGTTCTTCGGGGGGGACGTTAAGATAGAAGACCGCGTCGGGCTCGAGCGCGATGCCGTAGAGGTTTTTCAGCCACGCTTGGTCCATGCCGCGGACGATGTCGCGCGCCATGAGGGTGTAAATGTAACGATCCGCCAGCACGACGAAGCCGGCTTTCAATGCTGGGAGGATGATATTTTCGACCTGGTCGGCAAAGTCCGTCGCGTAGAACAAGCTGAGGGTCGTGCGGCTCAGGATGTTGCCTTCCTGGGCTTTTTCGAGTTCCTCGCTGACAAGAGTGGAGCGCTTTAGCCCGACCTGAACTGTGGCGTGGCCGGTGCCTTCAAGCCATTCGACCAGGCGCGCAATCTGGGTGGAACGGCCGGAGCCGTCGGCGCCTTCGACCACGATAAGTTTGCCGGCCAGTTGTTCGAGGTCAACCCCCGGAATGCCGTAGCCATAAAAGCGACGGTCGGTTCGGCGCGGGACGACGATGTGATTCTTGACAACTGCCCTCATTGGCGGGGTGCCTCCGCTTTGTTTTTCTTGAGTGACTCCGCGGCTGGTTTGGCGGGCCGGCGCTCATCCCGGTTGAAATTCGCCAGACTTACTCGTTGGGTGACCAACTCGCGCACGACGGCTTGCTGTGTTTCGACGGCTTGGTTGGCGTCAATGACCAGGAAATTGAATTCCGTGCTCATGGCGAGGTACTGTTCGAGAATCCGCCCCTGAAAGATGCGGAAACTCTCGTAAGGATCGGAGGAGAGGTGCAAATCCATGCCGGCCTCGAAGTATTTTAATTGGGGCCTGCCCTCGAGAATGCGCTTGAGCGATACTTCCAAATCGGACTTGAAAAAGAAGGTGAGGTCGGGCAGCGCGGCGAAACTGTAGAGGCCGCGCACCCATTCGGGCGGGCAGCCGCGCACGACATCCCGCGCGAAGGCGGTGAAGATGTAACGGTCGCACAGGACGATGAAGCCGGCGCGCAACAGCGGCACCAGATGCCGCTCGTAGCGGTCCGCGAAATCCGTCGCGTGAATGAGGCTGAAGGTGGTGGGGGTGAGAAGTTCGCGTTTCTTGCCTTTGCTGGTGGCGGTCTTGACCAATTCGGAAGAGTTCCACTCGCTTAGATACACTTTGAGCCCCTGCAATTCGAGCCAGCGCTTCAGCAAATAGATCTGGGTCGATTTCCCGGAGCCATCGAGGCCCTCGACGGCGATGAGCCGGCCCGGGAAATTTAGTTCGGCGAAGGTTTTCATTTGCTTCGTCAGCACCCTAAACCTTCGGCGCCGCAACACAATGTTTTTCTCGAACTTTGGCGGGCAGGCACTCTGCTCACCTCTTGACTGACGGGAACATGGGATCGAGGCCCATGCCAGACCTCACTTTTCCCACTTGCCGGGCGGGCGCGGCGGGCCGGCGTAGGGCGCGGCGACACGTTGCGTGGCCGTCCGCGGTGGGAGCACGGTGGCCTGCGAGTCGGTCGATTTCGGGGGGTCGATGAACCCGTAATACCGGCCCATCCAATAATCCAGGAGCCAGCCGATGGGTGGGGTGACGCCCTTGCCGCCTTCGCCGCCGTCGTATTGGAGGGCCGAGCGGCTGCCCCATTTGGCTTCGGTTTCGCGCGGAGACATCGCGCGCGTGCCGCCGCCGTAAGCCACATAGCCGCGCTGTGAGGGGAGGTCAGCCCGATGGGAATTCCGATAATTATGGTTGACCAGGTTCAACGACCATTCCCTGAGATGCTGCACGGCTTCGGGAACCTCGCAGTCGTTGCCAGTCAGGGCGCCATACATGAAATTGAAGAAAGGGACATGTTGCATGCGTTGCACCTCCCAGCTCCGTTCGAGGCTGCGCAGGTAAATCGAGCGCAGGTACGGGTCGCGGGCGTAGCGCAGCAATGCGCCATAGCAAAAGAATGCCAATTCGTCGTCCCACGGCACGACGGAATCCGGCGGGAAGGTCAATTTCTGCCGAACGGTGTAGGTATGGTAGCGCCACTTAATAACCTGTTCCAGGCCGGCCAGGAATTTCGGATCTCCGCTCAGAGCGAACGCGACGTGCATATAGGTTTGGGCTTCCATCCCGTTCAGCCCACGCGATTCCATGCCATAGGGCCGCTGCAAGTAGTTGGTGTCCCAGCGGCCCCAGCGGGTGGGTTTGCCATCCATGTCCCGCAACACCCAGCCGTTCTCAATGATGTGCGCGGCAATGTTCCCGAGGTGTTCGCTTGCCCGGCCTTTCTCCGGGGCCTTGGCCGCCAGATCGTGGAACAACGACACCGCGTAAAAATGGGCGTTCACTTCGTCGCTCGAGGTGTCGCCCTTCCAGAACCAGAGCCCATCGTCCGTGGGATACCATTTGGCGGGAAGCCCACCGGAACCGCGGGTCGAGCGCTCGCCTTCGTCGCCCTTGACCGACCAGACCGCCCGCGCGATGAATCCGGGCCGGGCCTTGATTTCGTCCAGCCAAACCATGGCTTTGAAGGCCTCCACCGCTTCCTGCCGGGCTGCATCGTCTCCAGTGGCGGCATATTTGAAAGTCATCGCCGCGAGGTAGTAGGCCGTGTTCCCGCCGTCGTTGTCGCTGATCTCGCGCAGCCAACCCTTGGCGTCGCCCGCCCAATAGAGTTTATGGATGAAGCCCAGGCGTTTGAATCCCCACTCGTTCAGCTCACGATCGAGATAAGCCTGCTTTTTGTGCAACGTGAATGGCTCGTACCGAATGATGCCCAGGCCGGCGCCAGTGGCGACATAGACGACGCGGTTGGCAGCGGCAATGTCGCGCACGTGGTCGCCCGGGAGCCAAAGATCGGCGCCGAAGTAATGGAACTCGTCGCCCACCTTGCGGATGGCTCCCGTGGTGGTTCCGATCCAGAGATCCCCGTCAAACCCCTCCGCCAGGCATGTGGTGTCCTCGAAAGGCAGGCCGTCCGCCCCGCGCAACGTGGTCAGACCCATGCCGCGCAGCACACCGAGACCGCGATCCGTGGCGACGTAAATCCGGCTGCCCACGGCCAGCAGGTCGCGCGTGGCCGGCGAGGGGAGCCTGCCCCAATCGATCGGGTCCGGCACAAACTTGGGGCCATCCAATAGAGCCAGGCCGCCGGGCCGCAACAGGTATAAAGTGCCACTATAAGAGGCGATCCGCTGCACGGGGCCGATGGTGACCGGGTCGGCAAGCACCTGGCTGAAGTCGTCCGCCACCAGGGTTTCGTCGTTGGAGAGGTAGCCGGTTGCGGGTTTGATATTCACCCAGCGCCCATCCACAAACTGGAAGACGTCCTCAGCCGTGGCGCCATATACCTGACCCAGATGAAGGCAGAAATCAGTCATGGGCTGTTCGTCAATCCGCTGCCATCTGTTCGAGGCGAACCTATAACTGCCGTTGTCGGCGGCCGCCCAAAGCGCGCCACTCAGCGAACGCAGCCGTCGGATTCCTGCCGGCGCACCGGAGACATCTTGCAGCGCCCCTTGGAGGAGTGCTTTGAGAGCGCCCCCGGTGACGGCGTACAAAACATCCTGGTGAACTGCCAGCGCAGTTATCGGTTGCGCCGTGCGTATCTGCTCCCCGATTTCCTGCAGATAAACCTCATCGGCCACGGGTTTCCAGAGTCGTCGCGGCTCGGTGTTGGTGTATAGCCCGGGCGGAACCAACGCCGGGCTGTCGGCACTCGATGCGCTTCGCGGCAGCGCGGTAACCGCCAACAATAGCACGCACCCCACGCGCCGGACTGTTTGCCAGGCTCCGGCTCGCGACCGCCTGGCACGAGCCGGGGTTAGGATGGATTGTACCGAGGACCGAATTTCTGATGGAGTTTTAGTGTTCAAGTTGTGGGAGGATAGTTCGGCTATGATTCGGCAAAAGTCAATTCTCCCTTCGGATATATGCTGACTCTCCGTGCACAGGGCGGATTCAAGAATCCACAAATTTGTAGCCGCCGACGGCAGTCGGCGCACT
>JBAXTC010000361.1:0-7665 GCA_037130375.1 Verrucomicrobiota bacterium
CGGTCCAAAGAACTCGAAATGGTAAATGGAGCGGCAGGCAAACGTGACCGCGTAAAGAATCACCACACCGGTACCGCACAACGTATGTCCAAGCACCGCATACTGTTTTCGAGACATCACCACGCCCCCCACCAGCAAACCGAGTCCGGCGATGAAACCGAGCGCCATTCGCACTTCAGGCGAGATGAGGTTGTTGTCGAACGAGTATTTGACGAAGAAGGCCACGGCGAGGAACGCGGCCAGCCCGCCAACCCATGCCAGCAGCTTCACCCCCATGAACTGCTCCCAGTTGATGGCAGGAACCCGCTTGCGCGCGGGTTGGAGCGCGGGCGTCGGCTGGGTTTTGATGCCAGGCAAAGGTTGCGGAGCGGAAACCGCCGCAGCGACCACCGAGATCGGCGGTGGGGCGTAGGTTATAGTGATTTCTTCGAGTCGGATTTGCGGGGGCGCTGGTTGCGCCGGAGCGCTTGCAGGCTGCCGCTGGACAGCCTCAGCCGCTGCCACCGCTGCGACGGCCGGCATTTCGGGCGTGACGGGTGCCACTGGCGAGGCGGATGCGATTTCCTTTTTCAGCCGGAAAACTTCCCCTTCCAGTGAGCCGAGGCGGCGGCTAAGCTCGTCAAGGCTTTGCCGGGCGCCAACAGCCCGCGCGATAAGCCAGATAACCAAGGCAATAGGAGCCCCAATGAGAACCAATACCAGAAGTATGTAGCCTTCCATAAGTTTATTGTGGCCACATCATACCCGCAGTTGCCTGATGCCAACAAATTGAAAAAACTTAGAGGAATATCGAATAGATCAATGTGATCGGATTCTTCTTGGCCCGGATGCTTCCCACCCTTGCATGTCGCGCAGATTTCCACGACTGCCATCGGCATCACGTTGGCCTTATGGTTTCATGGCAATGAACGTCGCAATTGAAATTCCTGAAAATGTGTCCGCTCCGTTGCGTTCGCGTTGGAAGGATGTCCCCCGGCGCGTTCTCGAAGCCGTCGCGGCGGAAGCCTATCGTTCCGGCGCGCTCACCGCGCATCAAGTCGGTGAATTGCTCGGCCACGGCTCGCGTTGGGAGACCGAATCGTTTCTCAAGCGGGTCCAAGCCTACTTGCTTTACGGCGAGGCCGACCTCGATCGCGACCTCGCCGCCTTGCGCGCCGCTCGAGGCGAATGACCATCGTCAGCAACACATCGCGGTCGTGCCCTCGCAGTTCAGCGCGGCCTGAAAGTTTCAGGCACATTGGGCGTCTTGTGGGACGCCGCTCAAGCCGGACTCCTCAAACTTCCTGCCGCCCTGGACCTTCTCCGCAAAACCAGTTTTCGCGCTTCCCCGGAGTTATGGAAGTCGCTTTACACGCGGCGATCTAATTCGCAAGCCCGATGAACTGGCCGCGCATTTCTCCCGAGACCAAAGGCGAGTGATCGGCTGGCAAGCTGGGATCGAGATAGGGAGAAAGCAATCTCCGGTTTGTGTTCCGTCGCCCCAGTTCTACGCCCACGGTCTGCTGGTGGCAAGGGACAAAGGTTCAGTCGCCAGAGAAATCGTTTGGCCTTCCGAGCTCTCCGTGGTAGAAATTCCGGGTGAATTCACGTGTCCAAGAAAACTAAGAACACTCCGGTTCGGTACCGCATTGCGAAGCGAACGACAGCGGCACGGTTGAAGGAGACTGTGCAACCGCCCTTGCTGCCGTTGGCCGCCGATGAGCAAGGGGCGCACTCGCACTATAACGGGGTCGCCAAGCTCAACGGGGGGTTTGCCGATTCCGCTTTCGCCGATAACAAGCATCGCCCCGTTCACCGATGGGTTCCTTGGATAGCAGGATTCTCGTCCGAGTTTGTCCGCGATGCTTTTGCCCGCTACCTGCCTGGGAATCGTGCGGAAGCGGCTGTTGTTCTGGACCCTTTCTGTGGGGTTGGAACCACACTGGTCGAAGCCCTGCGCTGCGGACACGACGCGGTCGGATTTGAGATCAACCCGTACCCGGCGCTGGCGTCACGCGCAAAATGTGAAGCGGCGGCGGTTTCGCCGCTGCAACTCAATCAATACATCATCAAGTTTGAAGATTACATGCGGGCACCCCAAGCCGAGGGTGACTCGGCCTCCGCGCCGGAGCATTTCCGCTCGCGCATCCCATTCTTCGGTCCGCGTGCGGAAGCGAAGGTCTTGAAGGCATTGCGCTTTATCAACCGCTTGCGCGTCCCACCGATCCACGATCTCTTCGAGCTGGCGTTTGGCTCAGTGATGGTCAACGTCTCCAACTATTCGTACGAGCCTAGCCTCTCCTCCCGTCCCGCGGTTGGCAAGCCGACGCAAGACGATGCTCCCGTCGCCGAATCCATCGTAGCCAAGCTCTTGGCGATGAAGTCTGACGTGACTTGGTTTCGCGAGGAGTTGGAACGTCTGCCTCGGCAACCCGTTGGGCGAGTCATCCAGGACAATTTTCTGAACGCGCTGCATCACTTGGAACCGGGTTCGGTTGACCTGATCGTCACGTCCCCACCCTACCTGAACAATTATCACTATGTTCGGAACACGCGGCCCCAGCTCTTCTGGCTCGGATTCGTGCGCAAGCCTGGCGAGCTAAAAAGGCTCGAGACCGAGAACTTCGGAAAATACTGGCAGACTGTCCGCGACTTGGAGAAGGTGGATATCGACTTTGAGCATCCGGCTCTGGAGGGGCTGCTGGCTCAGATGCGAGGCATCTGTGTGGAGCGTGGCACGTACGGTGGTCCCGGATGGGCCAACTACGCTGCGAGCTACTTCAATGACACGAACCGTTTCTGCCGGGTGGTTGGCCAAGTGTTAAAGCGGGATGGGCGGGCGGTAGTGGTGGTCGGCAACTCGATTCTCCAAGGCGTGGAGATTCCTGTGGATAATATTCTATCGGACTTGGCAGC
Source organism: Verrucomicrobiota bacterium (assembly GCA_037130375.1). Lineage (GTDB taxonomy): Bacteria > Verrucomicrobiota > Verrucomicrobiia > Limisphaerales > UBA8199 > JAPLUA01. The sequence goes on from JBAXTC010000361.1 coordinate 2,896, forward strand.
ACGGCACGGCTTAGCGACGGAAAACATCCATATTGTCCGCCAGAAGCGCGTTGGAGCCAGCATCGTTGCATCCTCCGTAAGGCAGGGAGCGAAGACGACTGCCAAACTTTATGAAAGTGCGGTCGTGCTTCGCAGGACTTAGAACCCGCCATGTTTGACCTTTTTGATTTTGACCTGCCCGGCGCGGTCACCGAACAACTCGAAAAGCGCCTGCAGTCCATGCCGAGCACCACGCTGACTGAGCACGTGCTCCAAGATCTCGCCCAGTTTCAAGAGCAGCACAAGCTCTGGCAGGGTGTGTACCAGCTCCTGCTCAAGGATGAAGCCGTTTATGTCGGGAAAGCCACCGACGTTAGAGATCGCTTAGCGCAGCACTATTGGAAACTGAAGGCGCGGCGGAAGATTAAGATGACGGACGTGCATTTTCGGTGTCTGGTGCTTCACGGCAACTGGAGCACGAGCGCAAATGAGGATCTGTTGATCGCCCACTACAAGTCCAAGGGCCAAAGCAAGTGGAACGGCTCAGGATTCGGAGCAAAGGATGTCGGCAGGGAGCGCGACGGCACCGAACCGAACTGGTTCGACAGCGAGTATCCGATCAATGCTGATTATCCGTGCGAAGACATCATCGAGCATCTAACCGTGGGAGAACTGGCTCAGGCTCTAAAGGAGCAACTGCCATTTACATTCCGCTACGAAGTCCCAAAGGCGGACGGCGCTAAATCTCTTAATCTTCAGGGTGTCCCACGCACGGCTCGCGCCCTCATCGGCAAAATTGTGGCGGCACTTGGGGCACAGTGGCAAGCGACGGTATTTGGCAGCCATATCATTCTCTACAAGGAACACCGGTCGTACAAGCACGGTCAAGCACTGCTCTCTACGGATTGACTTCCGATGCACTTCGCTCGCCGGGCGGGAGCGGATTTCGGCGGATTTCCGGTTCGGGGCGGCGGAAAAAGCAGCAAACAATGAGCGCAGATCCCGGCGTCAGGCGCGGCCATGCCCCCAGTTGGACGGCACGGCCTGTGTCCGGGTTACCTCCATACGCCGGCGATCTTGGTGCCGCAGGAACGGCAATTGCCATCAGCAAGGTTCAGGGCGGTGACGGCAAAGATGTCGCGCTCGACGACGGGCTTCTTGCAGTTGGGACACCAGGTTGTCTCCGCGCCCTCGAGGCCGGGGACGTTGCCGATATACACGTAGTGCAGACCCTCCGTCCGGGCGAGTTCGCGCGCTTTGACCAGCGTCTGAACGGGTGTCGGTGTGAGGTGCGCGAGCTTGTGCTGGGGATGAAAGCGCGAGAAGTGCAGCGGCTGGTCCGGCCCCAGCTCCTTGGCAATCCAACCGCACATCCGGCGGATGGTGTCGAGGTTATCGGTGTAAGTTGGCACGACGAGGTTGATGATCTCGAACCAGACCCCCAGTTCTTTGAGCGTCTTGAGGGTGTTGAGAATGGGCTTGAGCTTGCCGGAGTTGAGCTTGGTGTAGATGTCCTGGTCGAAGCCTTTGAGATCGACGTGCGCGGCATCGACGTGTTGGCAGAGGTCGCGCGCCGGGCGGTCCTCGATCGAGCCGCAACTGACGACGATGTTCTTGAGCTTGCGCTCGCGCGCCGCCTTGCAGGTATCAAGAGTGTATTCGTAAAAGGCGGTCGGCTCCGAGTAGGTGTAGGAAAGCGACGGGCAACCAAGCGCCTCGGCGGCGGCGGCGGCGTCGGCCGGGAACAGGCTCAGGCGCGCGATCTGGTCGAGGGTGAGGCTCGGCGGGATTGGCGGGCGGAGGCGGAACTCCTCGCCGCGCGGGTCCTTGGTCTCCTCGGGTTTCTTTTGGGAGATTTCCCAGTTTTGGCAATTGAGGCAGCGGAAGACGCAGCCCGAGGTGGCGAGGGAGAAGGTGCGGCTTCCGGGCAGAAAATGGAACAGTGGTTTTTTCTCGACCGGGTCAATGTGGAACGTGCATGGATTGCCATAGGCCAGAGTATAGAGGGTGCCATCGTAGTTGACCTTATTGCGGCAATGGCTGCGGTCGCCGGGGGACAGCAGACAGTTGTTGGGGCAGACCTTGCACTGGGCATTGCGGCCGAGCTTCAGGTAGTGGGAGGCTTCCTTGACCCAGCCGCGCTTGCGCCAGAGTTCCCAAACCTTCCCTCGGGGCGCGTCGCCTTTGAAGATGTCTGCGGGGGTCTCGGAGTCACGCCACCGGGCGAAGAAATCGAACAGTGATGCCGCTCCGGCAATACCCGCCACTCCGGCCGAGCCCAGGCCGATGGCGACCCGCCGAGAGACGGGTCGACGAGACCACTTGCTGACGTCACACCATCTCTGCGAAGTCTGGGTTTGGGGTTCGGGATTCTGCCTCCCTTCGGATTTCTGATTTCTGATTTCGGATTTCTCAACCACAGCTCTTTGCGATACTTGTTAACGCCTATGACTCACCCTTTCACAAACTCGCGGAGACGCTGGATCAACTCGCCTGCCTTGTCCTGCGAATCCGCCTCAACAAATAAGCGGAGCATTGGCTCAGTTCCGGAAAAGCGCACCAGCGCCCAGTTATCGTTGCCGAGGTAGAACTTCATTCCATCGACATGGGAGGTTTTGAGGACCGGGTAAGGGCCGATATGATTCAAGGGCGTTTGGACCAGGCGCCGCGGAACCGCGACGCGCATCTCGGGCGTGGAGGGGATACCTTCTTCCAAGCTATAGAGACGGCCGGTGATGTCATAGACGCGACGGCGCAACTGCGATATCTTTTCGTTCGTACGAGCCAGCATCTCGACGACCAACGCCGAGGCAAAGATGCCATCTTTGCCCAGGATGTGGCCGCGAATCGTAAGCCCGCCGCTCGACTCGCCTCCGAGCAGCGCATTATGGGCGACCATCGCGCTGGCGATGTGTTTGAAACCGACCGGCACTTCGGTGCATTGTTCGCTGAAATGCGCCGCCAGCCGATCGAGGAGATGCGTGGTGGCGAGGTTGCGCACGACTCCGCCTCGTTCGCCGCGGATTTTGTGCAGATACCAATATACCAGCAGCAGAATATCGTTGATGGTAATATATTCCCCGCGCTCGTCCACAATTGCAATCCGGTCGGCGTCCCCATCGGTGGCCAGCCCGAGGTCGTAGCGGTCTTCCACGACGTGCGTTGCCAGGAGCCGCAGCGCGTCCAGGTTGGGTGCCGGCGAGCGGCCGCCGAACAATGGGTTGTGGCGTTCGTGAATGAACGTCACGCGGCAACGCGCCTCGGTGAGAATCGTTCCGAGCGTGAGCTGCCCCACCCCGTACATTGGATCGACGATGACCTTGAGACCGGCGCGGCGGATCGCTTCGAGATCGATCAGGGATTCCACCGCATCGACGTATTCGTTCGTGAAATCGCTTCGCCGGACGATGCCGTTCTCCAGCGCGATATCCAAATCGATTTTGATGACATCCTCGAGGGCCAGCCGGTTGGTCTCAGCCTGAATCTGCCTCGTCTCGTCGTCCAACAGGAGCGAGCCATCGCCGTGAAAGACTTTGAGCCCGTTCCATTCAGGCGGATTATGGCTGGCGGTAAACGCCAGGCCATAAGCGGCTTTTTGCAGCGCTGTCGCGTAAGTGATGAGCGGCGTCGGCGCGTCTTCTTTTAGAAGCGTCACTGGGATGTTATTACCGGCGAAGACCTCGGCAGCCGCTTCGCCGGCGCGGTTGGATAGGAAGCGGCGGTCAAAGCCGATCAGAACGCCGCGCTTTTCATGGCCTCGACGCGTAATCTCATTGGCCAGCGCCTGAGCCAGGCGCCGGACGTTGTGGAGGGTGAAGCCTTCACCGATAATCGCGCGCCAGCCGCCAGTGCCAAAGGCGACCTGGTTCTGCTCTTCTTCGCGGCGCGGCCGGAAGAGGCGTTTTTGCAGAATGAATTCGGCTTGTTCCAAGTCCTGACGCGTGTTGATGCCCTGGATTTCATCCTGGTCATAAATCTGATAGCTTTCGACCCGGAGACCCGATCGGATGAGTTGATGCACGCAATCCGTCAACCGATACCTCCCGTTCGGAGAAGGCGGCAGCGTGGCCAGCGCGGAAAAGATTGCCGGTGCGGAAACGATGTATGCCCCCACATTGAGTTCGCGGATTTCGCGCACTGCGGGCGATGCCTCCATCTCTTCGATGATGTCGATGATGCACCCCCCGGCATCGCGAATGATGCGGCCATAGGGCAGGGGCCGGTCCACGATCGCAGTCAAGAGGGTCAGGTGCGCTTGCCGCAAGGCATGGCGGTTGAGCAGTCCGCGAATTGACGCCGGCCGGAACAGGGGGGTATCTCCGTAAAGGATGAGGAGATTGCCCTGATAGCCTTTAAGGCTGGGGGACAATTGCGCAACCGCATCGCCGGTGCCCAGCGGCTCCGGTTGGACGAGATAATGGGCATCGCTCCCCAACTGGGCGCGCACCCCATCCTGCCAATCGCCGACCACGACATAAAGGTCGGCGGCGGAGACGACCTGGCGCGCGTTCGCGAGGACATAGTCCAGGATTGTGCGCTCGCCAAGCCGTTGCAGCACCATCGGTGTGCCTCCCTGGGCAGCTTCCTTCCCCCCCGCGAGAATAACGGCTTTCAGTTCAAGTTTCGGAAGTGTTTCGGGTTTTGTCATGGCTGCAGCTATTGACGCTACTGAGCAATCCAGAGAGTAACGAAATTCAGCAACCGAGGGCACGAACAATCTCGCACACATCCGAATGTCCCAGGGCGGATTCAAGAACCTGCAAAATCGTAGCCGCCGACGGCAGTCGGCGC
>JBAXTC010000362.1:0-7661 GCA_037130375.1 Verrucomicrobiota bacterium
CAGCTCTTCTTGAATGCCATCAGCCGTTTCCTTCATGTCTTGAAACCACCCTGTTAACTGACCCATTTACGGCCGCGGCAGGGGTGGGGGCTTTGCCGCTGATTTCTGTTTTTTACGGCCGACAAAGTAGAGAACGGCGCCGACTATAAGGATCCCCAGGCCAATGACGTTGGGGTAGCCAACAAGCTCGCCACCAAACCATACGACGAAGCCGACTACGACGGCGGTTGCTCCGATGTTTTTCAAGTTACGGTCCTTTCTGTTGCGTTTGACTGCTGGTGTTAGGGATTGGTGCAGGGTGGAATCCTCGTGTTGGCGGGGTGGGGGCCGAGGCGGCGGCACTGGCTAATTCGTCGAACAACTCGGCGAGATCCTCGCGGTGTCTGGCGACCTGGCTTGGTTTTACGCCTGGCTTTGTTAGCTCAAACCTGATGTCCTCGATTCTCTTCTTGAATTTCTGTGGCGATTTTACACCAGGAACCGTTGCGAGCCTGTCGGCTGTGTCGAGGAGACTCTGGAGGAAGTCCAGGTCAGGGGGACTGGTGGAGGACGTGGGTGGCCTACTGTAGGAGGAATTGGAGTCCGAGCGCTTGCCGGCCATGTATCCCGCTAGTGAGGCCACAAGGACTAGCAAGACCGCCCGAACGGCGTTATTGCGCAGAATCACTGTCCAGATGGACTGATGATCGGGCGGCTCAGGCGTGACAGGCGGTCTGGCACCTCTCGGCGACGGCTGAGGCCGTGGCTTGGGAGTTGGGGCTGAGGGTTTGGAGGGGGGCTGGATGGGAGGATCGGGGGCTGCGGGAGTTGGTGCCCTGGGCACTTCGCTTCTGACTGTGAGAGCGATCCGCGTGGTGGCTGCGCGTTGCGAAATGCGGCAATGAAACGCTTGGTTTTGCGGCAGGAGGGCGCAGGCGGCCAAGGTCTGTTGGGCGTAGTCATGGCCCTCATAGGCCCAGTCGCCACCGCGATTCCACTCGCCCAGGAGAGTTGAATTCGGGTGCGCCGGTGGGGGCGACCATTCCACCTCCAAGGTGCTTGGCTGAGGCAGTGGACACTGGCGGACGGCTCTTTCGGCTAACCCGGCCAAGGGGTTGGCTTCCCAGGGGCCGAGGGAAGCGGACGGTTGCAACTCGGATCGACGGATGAAGGCGCAGGCCAGGACGTAGCGCTTGCGGCGAATATCGCCTCCGAAGAAGAACCGGTACCAAGCGCACCAATTAGTATCAAGTGACGCAAATCCAATTTCGACTGCCTCCGCTGTGGGAGGCATTATTGGCTCCCTGCTCGCGGCAAAATTGTTGAAGAGGCTCTCGGGCAGGATGGCTGGAATGCCCGGGTGCCGCCACGCCCAGTAATCCCCTTCCAGGGTAACGGTGGATGGATCGTAGAGGGCTAGCAGTGCTCGCATGACGGGCTGTAGGTGGAACTACTGATAGCCTAAGACTTTTATGGAGCGGTATGACTGTCCCGGCCCGGTCCAGAAGTCAAATCTCCCCACCGAGTGCGGTTGAACATATGCAGATTTATCTTCCTGTTCCTCTCCACCCATCGCCCCTTTGTAATGCATCCTCACTTGCACGGCGAGCACGCGATCCAGGTTGTTTCTCACGTAGGCAGAGTAGTCGTCGTGGATCGGGCCAGGCGACTTGTCAATATTGACTAGCTCGACAGGTGGCGGAGGGGGTTCTGGGGGGACACCATCGTGGCTGAGCTTCCACAACAGCAGGATGATGCCGATGACGACGAAGATCGGGAGGGCCTTCTTGATCTGCCTCCATTGACGTCTTCTTCTTTCTTCGTCTTGTCTTTTTCTTTCTTCCTCCTGCCGCTTTTCGTCAGCTTTTCGTTGCTCCTCTAATTCCTCCTGCTCCAGAGTGCTTGCCGAGTCGGTGAGCCAATTCACCAGATCGTCGATGCCTTCAGATGAAAAGTCGGGAGCCGGCACTTCTTTGACTGGCTCGCCTGGCCTGGCGAGTGTAACTGTGTCGGCAACTGCGGCCACACAGAATACCTGGACGTGGTCGTCCCTGATATGAGCGTTGTAGACCTCCTTCAAGTACTTTTCGACGACGCCGACTGCGCCGCCGAGCGAGGCTATAGTTGAGCGGTAACGGTCGGCCTGGCTGAGGGCTATGCAGACCCGGCGTCGCTGACTCTTGAGGTAGTCGAGGCAGAACTTCAGAGCCCACTCGTTATCCGATCGGGTGGCGGCGTCCGGCCGGTCCATGAAGTCCGTTAGGTTGACGAGGACGATCACGATGTGAGCGGATTGGAGGTAATCGGCGAGACTGCGGAGGTTCTCGGGCAGTTGGTCTCTGTTCTGGTTGATTTGCTCGTTGGCGAAGAGCTTGCGGAAATTCTGCCCTGAGAAGTCGAGGGCGCGGAGGGGGTACGTAGCGCCTTGTTCCGAGTGGAGGCAGAACTGGAGGTCGAAATGCCAGCCCTCGGGGCTTCCGGCGGGCCAGTCCGGTTTGCAGAGCGCCTCCCAATTCTCATTTTTGAACCGGTTGGCCTGCCGGTTGAGGCACTCCAAGTAAGTTGGGTTTTTGGTGTCTGCCAGTTTGTTGGCCAGGACAGTTAACAGTACGGTTTTGCCGGCTCCCTCGGTGCCGACGATGGCTACCGAGCGGACGGGGGGAGACGTCGCTGGGGATGCCGATACACCGGACGTGTCCGGGACAGGTGGCGGTGGTATGACCTGGGGTGGTGTAAGTCGGGTATCGGTTTGGAGCATAGTGTTCTTCCTTTTGACTGTAGCGGTTACGGGGCATTTGGTCAACGACAATTATTCTTCACTATCAACGACAATTAAAACTCACTGTGACACCGGTCTAACTTTTTACGTTGTTTCTGTTTCTTTCATTATTCCCAACCCTTTGGACCAGCCCCTTCGGCTCCGCTGCGTCTTTGGCGCCGTCAGGCGCCAAAGACGCAGCGGAGCCGAAGGGGCTGGCGGGCGTGCCGGGTCAGCCGCCGCCCTTTTCCTTGTGCCGCGGCACGCGCATGGTTTCCCCATCGAACTCCAAAATGATGCTGTGATGCACCAAGCGGTCCACTGCCGCCATCGTGGTCATCGGATCCTTGAAAATCTGGTCCCACTTCGAGAAGACCAAATTGCTGCTCAACATCACGCTGCGCCGCTCATAGCGCTCGGCCAGAAACGTGAAGAGCACTTCCATCTCCTCCCGCGATTGCTGCGCGTAGCCCAGGTCGTCCAAAATAACCGCCTCATAGCGGTCCAGCTTCTTGAGCAGTTTATCCAGATGCAGCTCCCGCTTGGCCGTCAGCAGTTGCTGCACCAGCTTGAACGTCGGAGTGAAATATACCGTGCAGGCGTGCCGCAGAACCAGTTCCCGGCCCAGGGCGCACAGGAAGTGGGTCTTGCCCCGCCCAGGCAGCCCGAACACCAGCAGGTTCTCGGCCCGCTCGATGAAGCCACCCTCCAGCAGCGTGGGTAACTGCCGCCGCACTTTGGCCGGCAAGTGCCCTTCCTCCAGGTTGCCCAGGGTCTTGCCCGTGGGCAGACCTGACTCCCGCAACAGCCGCTCCCGCTTGCGCTCCCGCCGGTCGGCCCCTTCGGCTTCGCACAACTGCACCAGGAGTTTCCGATAGCCCCAGTTCTGGACCTCGGCGCTGGCCATCATCTCCGCAAAGTGCGCCGCCATCGTCGGCAGGCAAAACTCCCGAAACATCATTTCCAACGGGTCAGATGACATGGGCCACCTCCCCTTCCAACAGCGCGTCATAGCCCTTCAGGCTGGGTGTCAGCTCTGCCAGTTCGATGACTTTCCTCTCCGGCGGCACCACCTGGTTCCGCACCTCGGTGGCGCGCCACTTGCCGCCACGGGCCAGTTCAACCCGCAGCAGCGGTTCGACTCTTTCCACGGTTTCCTCCGCCGCCAGCTTGAGCACTTGCAGATACTCGATGACCCCGGGCCGCTCCCCATGGTCGCTCACTAGCCGGTCAAAGGCGGCCCGGAAAGTCGCACTCGGATACAACGCTTCCCGATACCGATAGTGGATGAAGGCTCCGGGCTTGCGCAGCAGCGGCGCCACCACATGGCGAAAGTCCACCAATGAGCTCCGCTCCCCACGCGCCCGCGGCAGACAAAAAAGCAAGTCTCGCCCCAAATACACTTTCAGTTGGGGCTCGTAAAGCTCCACTCGCAGCGTGTGGCCAATCAAGCGCGAGGGCACCGAATACGTGTGCTTGCGCACCCGAATCAGGCTCTGCGAACTGACCACCGGCGCGTATTCCCGATACTCGGCCAGACGGCCGGCGGGCAGCTCCCGCATGCAGGCCAACTCCTGCGCCAGACGCTTCTGGCGCGGGGCATTGGCCCTTTGGAGCACGCCCTCCACAAACTGGTCATACGCCTCCACCGAGGCAAAATCCCGGCTGCCTCGCAAAATCAGATGCTGATGCAAACGGCGCTTCAAATGCCCGTTGAGCGACTCCACGTCCCCCTGCTCGTTGGGGCAGCCCAAATGAATGGTGATCGGTTTCAAGTCGTAGTGGGTGCATAGCTCCAGGTAATCCGAATTATAAGCTCGGGGCCGCCCAGGCATATCCTCCAGATCATGCGTCGCCGCGCTGGTGTTGTCGGTCCCCAGGTTCAGTGGACTCTTGCCCAGCCGCCCCAGGGCCCCCTGGAACCCGCTCACCAGACTCAAGAAGGACTCCGAGACGCAGCGGTTGGCCCACTCCCAATTGGAATACGGCAGCACGCAATGGCAGAAAAGATGATCCAGCAGTTCCCCCTGAATCGTCACGTTCAACTCCCGCGCATACGTCCAGTCTAATTGCATGAGTTCTCCGGGCTGGCGATCCTGGGCAAAGAACACCTCCCGCTCCGCGCCTTGCGTCGCGTGCCAATGCCGCACCCGCCGCTGGAAGGTACGCAGGTGTCCTTCCTCCAACTCGTTGCCCGGACGCTCCAAAAAATACTCGAACAGTATCTTGGCCTCCAACTCGGGCGCATCCCCCAGCATCGCCATCGCCTCCTCCCACACCTTCTCCAAAGGATCGGGACGTGTCCGCCACGTGTGGGGTGCTTGCAGTTGCGCGGGCCCTTGGCCCGCCTCGATATACTTACCCGCCGTCTGAGGATGAACATCTGCCTTCATCGCGCTGACGACAATCTTGCCTGACTTTTTGTATTCACTCATGAGCCGTTTGTATTGTTGATTTGTTATCATTTTGCGGCTGCCTGGACCCGGACTGACCCTCAGGGCCAGCCCGCCAAACCGCCGCTCAATGATACCGGATCACTAGTGATTTTTAATTGTCATCAACCATGAATTATAATTGTCGCTCTACAGGGCATTGCTTGCTGGGCTGTTTGTCGCCTGCGAAAGCCAACATTTGAGGTTCTCCACCCGCTCGGCGTCTGGCGGATGGTCAGAGCAGTATTTTGAAATCGTTCTTGCGAGCAGGGAGTTGGTGTCGCTTTGGGCATCTGCCATCCGTTGCCAGAGATCCACTGCCGCCTGAGGCCGGTATCTCGCCATCGACATCAGAATCAGTCCGAGGTGATCTGCCTCAAGCTCCTGTTCGCGCTCGTGTGGCAGGGCCACTGCCAATACACTCGCGACGTCGAGGCCCTTGATGGCGAGATCCCCAATTTTCTGCTGCGCTCGAGTTTGTGCAGTCCAGTCAGCAATAAAGCGCGCGGCAGCGATGCCCTTCTGCCGAAGCAGCTCCCGTGTCAGTGTTTCGCCTGCGTGCCGCGCTACTGCATGTCCAATCTCGTGAGCAATAACGAAGGAGAATTCATCATCGTCACGGACCACATGCAGCACTCCTGCGTTCACTAATATTTTGCCGCCGAAGTGGCAGCAGGCGTTGAAGTTAGTGTCGGGCAGCATGCGAAGGTCGAAGGCTGGCGCATTGGTGCCGACGAGCGGCTCGGCTGCGGAGACCAGCTTTGAGGCGACATTCGTCAACCTTCTTTGTGCTTCGCTCAGGTCCGTAGAAATCGCGTTTGTCATGCTTTCAGCCCAAAAGCGGTTGCCAAGCTCATTCTCCTGTGTCGGCGAAAGCAGATTGAACTCTGTTCGCTTTGTTACAGGGACTTCTCTAAAGTACTGAGGATAGTTGGTCTTGGCATATTCGATGGCGAGAACCTGAGCATGATGGGCCTTGTTCGTTACCATGGCCCAAGCTGTATCCCAAGGGTTCGTGGCAGGATCTGCGCTGGTGGCTTTTGTGATAGGCCCAAGGGCGGCGGCCGCGCAAAGGATCGTCAGTTGAAAGCGTCTCATTGGTTAAATCTAGCGACTACTTATGTTTTCGGGGTAAGGCTGCGTCAATAAATAACATTTACATCTTAGCAGAGTATTGATATTGCTGAGAACCGCATGATTGGATTTGGTGCTATCAAAAAGAAGTTCAGTCAAATGTGGCCTCATTTGAACGAACGAGCCAGACGGATGGTGGCTGCGGCGGAGGCTATGCAACTTGGCTATGGGGGGGTGTCACTGGTCAGCCTTGCCTGCGGATTGTCCCGGGTCACGGTCACCAAGGGAATCAACGAACTGACGACAACACCCCTACCAGCGGACCGCGTTCGACGCTTGGGAGGCGGGCGTCGGAAGCTGGAAGTGCAGGACCCCGCTTTGCCCGGCTTATTGGAATCCTTGGTGGATCCATTGTCGCGTGGCGACCCGGAATCGCCGCTACGCTGGACCTGCAAGAGCACCCGCACGTTGGCGGGGGAACTGACTGACCGTCAGCATCCGATCAGTCACGAGAAGGTGGCTCAGTTTCTGCACGGCCTGGGCTACAGCTTGCAGGGCAACCGCAAGACCGAAGAGGGAGAAGATCATCCCGACCGAGATGCCCAGTTCCGGCACATCAATCGACATGTGCGAGCGGCAATGGCGAAGGATTGGCCGGTGATTTCAGTCGATACCAAGAAGAAGGAGTTGGTGGGCAACTATGCGAATAAAGGGCAGCAATGGCGTCGCAAGAAGACGGGCGAGCGGGTCAACGGCCATGACTTCCCCAATCCGTCGGTGCCCCGCGCCTATCCGTATGGCATCTACGACCATCGTCGCAACACCGGATTCGTCAATGTGGGCACCGATCATGATACCGCCACCTTTGCAGTGGCTTCGATCCGCGGGTGGTGGCATTACGAAGGTCGCCGACTGTACTCAGCGGCAACCCAACTCGTCATCACTGCCGACGGGGGCGGCAGCAATGGCTATCGACTGCGCCTCTGGAAGTTAGAATTGCAGCGATTGGCCGACCTGACCGGCTTGGTGATCCAGATGCACCACTTTCCACCGGGCACCAGCAAGTGGAACAAGGTGGAACATCGTCTCTTCTCGTTCATTTCCTCGAACTGGCGAGGGGAACCGTTGCGAGACTACGAGACGATTGTGCGCTTGATTGCAGGTACGACGACGGCCAAAGGGTTGACGGTCACATGTCGGCTAGATCGTCGGAAATACCCGATCGGGCGAAAGATCAGCGATACGGAAATGGCTGGAATCAACCTCATTCCGTTTCGCTTTCATGGCGAATGGAATTACACAATTCACCCTCGCCAACTAAAGAAGGTGTAAAGGTTATATATTGACGGCACCTTACAGTCATAATGTGTACAACCGCGGCCAGGACTCGGCGGGCATTTTTGCCTTCGAGCAGAATA
>JBAXTC010000363.1:0-7623 GCA_037130375.1 Verrucomicrobiota bacterium
ATAACCAGCAGTTCGAAGCAGAGGGGATCAAATTCACGTACTTGGAGTATTAAGCAAAGAAACACTTCGGAAGAACTAAAGACCAATATGAACGAGATTGAGAAATTCATAACTAGCGTCCTCGAATCCTCACGCCAGGCCCCCGAGGGTCAGTATTATCCCGCCCTGGTGGTCGGGCTGGGGGGCACCGGCTGCCGGATTTTGCGGCATCTCAAACGTCGGCTCTCCGACCCGGACTTGAAGCGCATCCGCCTGCTGGGCATCGACAGTGACACCTCCGAGAATAGCAAGTTCACGACGGAACTTCCTGCCCTCGCCGATTCTGAATTGGTCTTGCTCCATGCCCCGACGGCGATTGGCGTGCTCGAACGAGCCGCGGCTGGGCACACGGCTGAAGCCCACGTTTTGGAGTACTTACCTCCGAAGTTTCATTCGCTGGTGAAGGAGAAGATCAACTCGAACAAGGGGGCCGGCCAATTTCGAAGAGCGGGACGGTTACTCTTTTGCTCGAACGTCAGCAACGGAGCCAATCTGGGTAATCGACTGATGCGGATTAAGCAGGATTTGGCAGGCTTGGCGGCAGTGGTTGGCCAGTTGCGGCAGGGCGTGCAGATCGTGCTTGGCGTGCGTGTCTATGTCGTGGCTTCGCTGGTTGGTGGAACCGGAGCTGGTTCGATGATTGACTGCCTGGCTCTGCTCCGACGCCACTTCAGCGACCAGAACGATGTCATCACCGGGGCATTCGTCTTGCCCGGCGAATTGTTCGACCGCGAACTCTCCAACCCCTATATTGAAAAGCGGCAGACCCGGGCCAACGCGCTTGGGGTTTTGCGCGAATTGCAGGCCTTCCTGGTTCCACACGACGGCATTAATGCGTTCGATCCCACCCGCCACGAGTTCGTGTTTGATGTGGATAACCGCGGCCCCTTGGGCACCAATACCCTCATCAACGACGTTTACCTCGTTGACCATCGCACGAAGGACGGACGCCTCGCCTCCGACATCGGAGATGTCTGTCGGGCCGTTTCGCTCTTCATTTACTCACTGGTTGGCTCGGGCGTGGGAGCTTCTAAGGACTCGGGCATCATCAACGGCCGGATTGACATGCTCGACCCGGCAACGCGGAAGAGCGCCGAACCACAGGTCTTTAATGGTTTCGGTGTTGGTGTCATCGAATACCCGGTGGACGAACTCCTGCACTTCGCGGTTCGGCTTTCCCTGGAGCAACGACTCCAGCAGTGGCTGAGTTCAGGCAAGGGCCCTAAGGGGACCGAGACAGAACCGGACGTGGCCGGGATGCTGGCCTCGTTCGGCCTCGCCGACCTGACCGCGGCCCGGCGTGCCTTAACCCAGGAAGGCAGCGTGCCTCAAATGACCCCCAACTGGCGCGAAGCCACCCTGAAGCTGAACGACGCCGACTTTTTCGAGGCGATTATGCGTTTCCGCCAGAACGTCGAGCGCGACCTGACCGATCTGCAATCGTCGTCGGTTGCACTGGCAGATCACCAAGCGGGAACCATCGTGGCAGGCATTGACCTGCGCGCCCGCGAATGGACTTCATCGGGTCTGAGTGCCGCGCTAAGCGGTCTCGCTGGCATCCGGAGGCATGTTGCCAATTTGGAAGCGTCGCGACAGAAGGAAACGGGCGATAGAGATCTCCGCAAAGTGGAACTGCAGAAAGGCCTCACCATGCGGGCGAAGTTCATCAACTTCATTGATCTCGGTTTTGACAAGAAGCTGCGTCGCAGTTACCTGGACGATATTTCGGAACTGGTTCAGATGGCGTGGCATGACAGCCTTGATGTCAACCTGAGTGGGTTGCTGGATGCACTCGACCGCAAAGTCGCTGAAATCGAGCTGCATGTGGACCAACTAAAGGATCAGGTAAAGACATTCGTCACCACCAATTCTGCCTCCATCAAGGAGATTGAGGACTCCCAGTCGCAATCATGTTTCGTTCAATCGGTGCTCAAGCCTGCAGAATTCCGCAATTGGGTGGCAGCCAACTTGGTGATGACGGCGACTGTCGCCCCCCTTGCCGGTTTCCAGTTGAAGGACTTGTTGACAGCCATTCTCGAACCCTTGCTACCGAATTTCCGCCTGCGGTTGGAGTCCCTCAACCTCAAAGCTGAGAGTGAACAAAACAAGGTGATCGAGGCAGCGGTTCGTGCGACCGAATACATCAGTCAGGCGCTGGTTCACCTCATCCCATCCGCCCCACCGGATTCCGCTATGATACCTCAGCACTACGTGGCTGGCGATTTTCTTGCCCAAAACGATCCCTACGTTGGCAAGATGTTTTCCAGCCAGGCCGGCGAACGGGCCACGCAGGCACTTCCTACCGGGGATCGTCGTCGCATGGTCTGCGTCAGCACCATCAGTGGTTTTGCTGCCGCCCACTGGCGGGGTTTTGACCTGGCAGAAGGCTATTATCGGGAAAGCCCGTGGCATTACCATGTGTGGCCTGACCCTGACACGCTGCCTGAAATTCGTCCGCTGGATCGCAATGAACTTGCGCTCAATCGCGACTTTGGTCTGGCCATGCTCTTCGACATGACCGTTTCGCGAGGCGCGAACTTTTATCGAAACCTGGCAAACGACCCGGTGCAAAACATCGCGACATACCTTATTTACAAAGACCAGTGGGGGCAACCCGCCACAGCACTGCTTGCGTTGCGACCGGAACTGGCGCGTCAAGCCCCAACGGACCGTCGGAAACCTGCGAAGGACACCTTGCTGGGAGAGAGTCTCTCTAAGGCCATCGAGTCTTTTATCAAAAGCACGCAAGGATCCTTCCGCCAACTGGTCATCGAGACCGTCGATGAATTTGTTGAGCGGGTAGGTCGCGTGGAGATGAAGCGCCTGCTCGACGAATTCATCGACCAGGAACTGGCCGCCCAGTTGACCAAAGCGGTGGAGGACTCGGATCGGAAGCGCTCACTTGAGGAAATCCGCGCGGCTTTGAGGAAATATGCGGCTCAACTCGCCTGATGCGGCGGCCCAGGAAGTAATCGGATCAGATTCCGCAGCGGTGGTCGCTTCGGTGTGGCTGTTTGATGATTCTGATTATGCCGCAGGTGTGCGCCGCTATCTGGAGACGCTAGTCGCTCCGTCGTTTCGCAACGTGGTCCGCTTTGGGTCACTGGCCACTTGGAGGGCTGCTACCGATCCCCTCTTCGCCGCCGGCTTTAATCTGAAGATCCAGCCGCTGACTCTCATACCACACATCCCCGGCGTGTGTTTCTGGGCCGGCGAGGCTGTAGGCCCTGGCATGGCCGCTATCTCCCAGCAGATAACGGCTTTCGAGTTGGCCCATCCGGGCGAATTCAATCATGTGGTCATCATGCTTGGCACCGATCTCGAATGCGCACGCACGGTGCAGTCTATGCTCCAGCAGAAGGGGGTGGTGTTGCTCGTATCGCCTGCCGGCAAAGTTACGCATACGGTGGATTCCCTGGCTCAAGCGAGCGCGGCTTATGGCTACACGGTCTGGCGTCGTTACTGGGAACACCCTGAACGGGATCTCGCGAAAGCAATGTGGAGGACGCCCGGTGAAGGCGTGCTAACCCTTGGCTTGAGCGTGGCAAGCGTCAACGTGGACTTTCACATCCAACGATGGCAGGAGAAACTGTGCTGGGACCAGTGGCAGCGTTGGTTGAAACCGCACAAACCATCGGCGGAAACTCAACTGGCTGCGACCTCATTGGTCGAGTTGCTTCGCCATCTCCTGCCCGAGTGGTATCTGGCCTTCGCCGAAGAGTCGAAACTGCCAAAACTGCCCATCACGATGCCGGACGAACTTGCGATGATCGCATACCGATCACCACCGGAGAAATCCAAATCAAGGCACTGGTCGCATCAAAGCCAGTTTCGCCAATGGATAGTCCACCTTCGTGAACACGTTGATTTCCTCGGGTTCGTCGCGCTGACAAACTGCCGGCGGTTTGTGGAGCGCCGGGCGCGGTCCCTGTTCTCATTGGTAGCGGCGCCTCTCCGGGCCTTCCTTTCCCTGCCTCCGACTCCGGAGGGAATGCTCGGCGACTTGCGAAGCCGGTTACAGCTCTGCATTAGCTATGCCGGAACGCTGGCCCAGGTGCGCGTCGGTGAGGAGGATGAGCCGCGAACGAGTTTCGAGCAGGATTGGAAACTGGCGACGCAACGCGTCTCCTCCATTCCGCACCTCGCCGGGGCGCTAGCCCGGTTTGGTCTAATCGCCATCGCCCTGGCGTGGTTGGTGCTCGGCCCTTGGGTATGGCTCGGAATCGCCAATCCTTTAACCGACCAATGGCTCTTCTATGTTTCTGTATCTTCAGGAGTCATACTGGGCCTCTCCATCCTTGGTATCTTCGTCCATCACTACTGTGCCTGCCTTTCAGCCGTTAACAGCATCGAACGGGCTTCGCGAAATGCCGAACTGCGGCACCTCAAGGGTGTTGGCGCGCTCGCAATAGAGAAGCTGCGTGGCAGTGCGGCCGAACTTCAGCTACAACTCGACCGGGAATCCGAGCAGTTGAACAAATTCGAAGATCACGCGAAGAAGCAGCCCCGTCCCGCCCCGCAAGATCCCGGCACCGTCGGCCCCGACTTCCTCAGTTTGGGGGCGGTGGACCGGTTGATTGAACCGGAGTTCGAGGCGATGCGCGGCCGGCTGTATGCAAATCTGCGCGGGAAATTGCTGGCGCCGCAAGATGACCATTTTATCGAGTTTGATCACCCCCGCTGGCAGGAAGTCTTGGCAGAGGAGGCTGGCTCCGTGGCCAGGGAACAGGTGGGCCGGCTCCATTATGAAGATTGCGCAGCCAACGAAACAGATGCCGCCTCGCGATTGAGCACACTGCTCTCAAACTTGGTGAAGGAAGGGAGCAGCCCGGCACTTCCGGGAATCGCAGCCGATCCGTGCGCCAGCCTGGTCCTGTTCGGGCGCAGTGAACTCTGGGAACCACACCGGGGCCAGCATGACCAGATCGGCTTTAGTCCGCTCCGTTGCCGCGACCTGCTGGTGCTGTCGGTTCATACCATACCAACCTGAGCGTCGCATGATCTTCCTCGCCTCACTCATTTTTGCAACGCTGCTCTTCGTCGTGCCCGGAGAGCTGGTGCTCGTAATGCTGTCGCAAGCCGTGCCCTTCGTTACCCCGTTGCAAGCCTTGATCGCCCTCAACATTCTGGTCTATGCCCTGGTCTTGCTCGGTGTGCGCCTGGCACGCAAAGTCCTGATCGACTTCGATTACGTCGGCAAAACCATCGGCGGATTGCGGCTGAAGGAGTGGTTGGATGTCAGCAGTTGTCGCTGGCTGAACGTTCTTGGCATGGCCTCGATAACTGCACTCGCCTTGTTGCTGCTCTCGAAGGGCAAGCTGCCGGTTCCGTTCTGGTTCCTCTTCGGTGCCGTTCTATTGGGACTTTGGGACGTCGTCAAGCGGCGGCAGTTGATGAGCTTTCCAGGGGAACTGCCCGCCTCGCGCTTCAACGCGGAGGCTGTGACCCCGCTGCCAGATGGATCTGGTCCGCAGGTGAAGTTTAACTGGGCTTTGTGGGCAAACTTCACTGGCGGCAACGATTCTCTGACGGCCACCTTTAGCATCAGCGAAGCCGACTATGCCAGTGCCAAGGCGCTGGCCCGCTATCCCCTGACGCCGGTGGAAAACTACGCACGTTACCCACTCGAACAGTTCAACGCGTCGGTTCAGCAGGTGGCCGCGTTTTTCCGGAAGCACAGCGAGGCCCACGGGTTCAGCCCACTGATGGAGATGGCCAACATCGTTTGTTTTGTCCGCTCAATTCGCTATGCCTCCGATGAGGAAACGCGCAATCAGCCGGAATGGGCAAATTTTGCTGTGGAGACGCTTTACGATGCTGCCGGAGACTGCGAGGATCATGGCATCCTGGCAGCAGCGCTGCTCCATCACCTTGGACATTCAGTCGCCCTCTTCTACCTGGTCCTGAAAGATTCCGCCCACATCGCGCTCGGGGTGGAGTGCCCGGAGGGCGGCGGCCCCTTCTTCTCCACCGGGCCGGACGGTCGAACCTACTACTATGTGGAGACCATGCCGACCTCCCCGTCGGATTGCCTGGGGGATATGAGTGCGGAGTTTCTGGCGAAGCTGAGGGAGTGGAAGGTGCTCCCCGTTGCTTCGGATTACTCGGCGCACTCGTGACTGGTCGCACATCCGAAAATACGACTCCGCATTTTGGATGATCATCCCGGAGATCAACCTTCAGATCACAATCGCCTCGCGAGTTGGAGCCGAAAGCCTGCTGACCTCCGAACCCCAGCGTTGGTGCGTGATCTCCATCCGGGGACCACGCGAATTACGAGCACGCCTGTCCAAAGCAAAGCACTCCGTGGAAATCATCTTCGACAATGTAGCCGATGCCGATGCGATCTTTGACCCACATCCTGTCCATGCTCAAGCAATGCAAGCATCGGCTTTGGCAACCGGCTGCAACGCAGGACCTCTATTCGCGCCTGCTTCCGAAACCCAACCGTGGTTGAATATACTGAGCCACTTCTACTTCAACCTTGGCTAGGCGGCAATTCGTCCGTCACGTCTGGATGCGCCAAACATGTGCCCAGCAACTGCGCGTACTTGTCGGCGAGATTCAGCCATTTGGAGAAGTCCTTGTTCGGCCACACGCCAATACCGTCGTTCGCTTCGAGATCGTCGCAATGACCGGACAGCAACTTTATTACGTCACACGCGGCAGCGGCATCACTCCTCCGCCAGGGACACTCAATATTGATTCGTGATTCGGAAAACTCGCCGCCAATCTCAACCGGCTCTCTCATGAAATCGTCAATCGTCGCAAGCAGCACTCTTGGAGAGACCGCCTCCAGTTGATGGAAGAATCTTTGATAGTAGTATCTTGCGGTTGGTGCTACCGGCATTTGGTGATACCTGCCTAGCAGGCCGCCACGAGTCACGTTCCAATTCAATATCCACAGCTCGTAATGGTGACAAAACACGATGCCTTGAATATGTTCTCGTTCAATTGAATGCCACGGCAGTTCGTAGCCGCCCAGGATGGTTTTCTTGACGACCGGCCTGGAAACCAAACATCTTGCTTGCGCATGCTCCCCAAAGATCTCACACAACAACTGATCATTGCAAGGAATCATTCCTGAAACCATCCAATTCACAGGAATAACTTCCATCTCCATTTGCACAGCGAATTCAAGCAGTTCGCGAATCAGAGTGTGTGCTTCTGCCAAGCGGACTTTTCCCTTTTCGACTTTCAAATCATAGCCCATACGATAGCGGGTAAAACCCTAAACATGTCCATGATTCGTCGGGCCGTCAACGTTTTCCGACACGTTTTGCGACTCGCCATGATCCTCGCCTAATTCGGGACGGCAACGAAGCTGGACGGATTAACCGCAACAACTGTGTGATGGGCTTGCGGCTGTGGAACAACGTGGCGGCGCTAAAGCGGATGCAAAAGGTATGGCAAGTGTTTGAACTGCCGACGCAGGCGACCGCAACAGCGGCCTTGGGTCGGCGAGGCAGTTAGCGGCCCCTTTTCTCAAAAACCTGAGGTCTGCAGACTGGCGCTCCACTCTGTCGGGAGTTCGTGCGCATTGACAACCTCGATCCCGAGCTGCCGGTGGAACTCAGCCAGGTG
>JBAXTC010000364.1:0-7613 GCA_037130375.1 Verrucomicrobiota bacterium
TCAGCCTCCAAAGACCCGGATGGCCCGCCGCCCGCCTGATCCCCCACCAAATCCCCACCCTCGTAGCCGCCGACGGCAGTCGGCGGACGCGGTGGGATATGTGGCTATAAACATGGGGTTCCAAAGGAGCTTTTTGCCTCGTCGCGCTTGCTTCGCCGCCGGGTGGAAGCGCGGAAGCCCCGTGAATCAAGCGCCCCCTGCCAACCCCAAGATCATCTGCGGTTCCGTGAATCCGCGCTAATGCAAGATTATTATACTATTGACATACCAGTCACATTAGCCAAACATCTCGCCCGTCACGGCCAACGTCTGCAAAATCAGCCCCTGCAACCCGTCGCGCCCCTGCCAGAATCGTAGCGCAGGTTTTCCAACCTGCCGTATCGCCGACTTTCAGTCGGCAGACCGTCCGAAAGCTCCCCGCTGTCATGCCACCCATACCTGGCCGCTTTCGCTGCGTCAGCAGGTTGAAAACCTGCGATACAGCAGGTTGAAAACCTGCGCTACGACTCAAAAACCTACCCTGCTCGATCCTTGCGCAGCCAGCCTCGGGGAAAAAACTGCCACCACCCGCAGCCGCAACCCTCCGTCAAACACCCGCCGCAGTCCTCCCTCGCGCCACTCCCCCGACTCCATCCAACAACTTGCCGCTCAGCCCTCCAACCACCAAAAGCGCCATACCCTAGGGATATATCCTATGCGTCTTTAAGGACTGAACCCCTATAGCCAATCCACCGCCAATGCTGTTCAATAGGCCCATTAAGTACTCGAGTACCTAACAATTGATCGACAAAGCTATGAAACATAAATCTAGTAGCAAAGCCGTGTTCCCGGCCATTCCGGCGTTTCCGGCCAGTGAAAACCCCGAGCAACAAAAATGCACAAACCAGTCTGGACCAGCACAAACACTAAACATAAACATGAAAAGAAAATCTAGTCTCCTAATAACCCTCCTCTCGCTCAGCATCGTTCTGCTGACTTGGACCAACACTGCGTTGGCTGCGGGGAGAACCATCATTGTCGAGTATGTCACCGTCAGATTAAGTGACCTTAATTCGCCAGCCTTAACCTCTGCTGACCAAATCTTGGTAAGGAATAGCGGCAATCTTTGGGTGGACACCGACGCCACCTTGGGCTTGTTGACGATCGGCGATGGCAGCACCGTGGGCTACGTAAAGTTCGACGGTACTGCACGGACCATCCAGCTCAATAGTGACGGGGGCCTGCCAGGCACCGTTCAGTTTGGCATCTGGGGGGGAGAGTTGGATATGGCCTATCTCACCCCGGCCACTCCTCACATCCTAAAAGTTCAAGGGCAGTTCCTGCCTGCTAACACCGTCAACACCGGCACCTTCTGGGCCGGTGCAGGCACGATTGACTACTGCGCCAATGTGCCTCAAAACGTGTCGGCCAACGTTAGCGGAGGAGGTGCAGTGATCCAATACAAGAATCTTACTCTGAGTTGCCCTGTCTCGACAACCAATGTTGTCAAGACCTTCCTTGGTACCACGAATACTGTCACCGTCCAAGGCCGCCTGACAATTAAAGATAAGGCTGTTGTTTCTGGCCCTTCGGTTACCTATGGGAGCTTGGCGAGCTTGTTTTATAATGGCTCGGTCGCGCAGACGACCACCACGACGGAATGGCCGGCTGGCGGGCTAGCCATCCCCGTCATTATCAATAGCCCAATTGGAATCGCCCTTGATGCCATCAAGGTCAATACGAGCAGCCTGACTATCCAGGCAGGGTCCGGTGCGTTGGACCTCGCCACCTACAATCTGAGTATTGGGGGCAATATCGAAAACTGGGCTGGGATTCGAGGTTCAGGCAATCTGCTGCTTAACGGCGGGGTCGCCCAAGTTCTGAGCGGAACCGGAACCTATGGGAATGTAACCTTGAACAATGCCGCCGGCGCGAGCCTGCCCTCGGCGAACACATTCTTCAACGGCAGGGTCACTATCACAAGTGGTTTGCTCAAACTGCCCAATGGCACCACTTCCACAGCGGCGTTGCTTACCTACGGCAGTGCTGACAGAGCCGGCAATCTCACCTATGGATCATCAACGTCCAGCGCAGACATCAAGACCGACACCTACTTCGACCCCAGCGCTACGGGTCGGCTGTTCGTCAATGGAAAACCAGCGTCCACCGTGACCCAGATCCTCAGCACGAACGCCATTATCTACGGCGATAGCTCGATCACCATCACCGGCAGGGTTACGGCCACCTCACCGAGTGGCTTTGGCAACGATGCTGCGCTGAACAGCGAAGTTATGAGCAACGTTCTGTTTAAGGGATCGGCTCCGGTGCGCACAAACGTCACGACAGTGCTCAACGGGGGTTATACATACACTATTAACACCACCCTTCTTGTCGCAGGAACCAACTATACATTCATTACTTATTATAAGGGCGGCGTCAATCTGGCCCCCTCCCAGTCCAGCCCAGGTGCCTTTACGGTTGGTCTGAAACCCATTTACACGTATTTCGGGAACTATACAAACATATACGGATCTGCTGATCCGGCATTTAACAATACCTATATACCTGCTTCTCCATTTGTGAATGGCGATAACTTTGGCACAAATGTAGCCACTCGGCAGCCTGGCATCACCGTCGGTTCCTACACAATTCTGCCTGGCAACCTGGCCACCGGCGTGGTGGGAATTGGGTCCAACAGTTATGCGTTGACTTTTGCAACTACAAATTACCTCTTGATTACCCCGAAGGCCGTGACCATATCAGCGGTCACCACCACCAAGGCTTTGGGCAGCGAAGTGCCGAATATGGTCATCTACACGGGTTTGGTCTCGCCCCAAACAGCCCCGGCAATGACAAACGCCACCGTCGTCTGGACGAACGGCACTCCTGCTCTTTGCAGTGATGCTGGCGCCTATGGGTTCTACATTCGCAATACCGCCTACGATACCAATTACACATTCAGTCTGGTGAATCCAACCAACGGCACTTTGACCGTCACTAATGCGTCTGTGACGGTTACGGTCAACAACACAAATAAGCTCGCCAATGGCGCTGTGTTTAACGCGGCGAATTACACAGTAACCTACGTTGGTTTTGTCTGCGGCGATACAGCAGCCACCGCATTCAACCCTACTAATCCGATAACCTTCTACGGACCCGGTGTTACAGCCACAAACGCGGGTGTCTATCAGGTCTTCCCAGGCGGTCTGACGAGCAGCAGATATACCATTACCTTTGTTCCGGGATGGCTGGCCATCACCGCCCCGATTAGCACGACCACGAGTAATAACGCCGTTACTTGGTCTGGCACTAACGCCACTCCAACTGGCGCGATGACCAATCTGGTATGGATGATTAATAAGGTAACTGGTGCAGCAGGCACCAACTGGTCGTTGCTACAGGTCTCCAACACCCTGAACATCGTTGCCACGGCAGCCGATCCGTTCAGAATTGACATGGTAACGCTCCTGATGAGCAGCCAGGTCGGCCCGATGGCTAAATGGGATCCGACACGGCCATTTGCGTGGGAGATTGCCCGAGCAAACGCTATCAACGTGGTAGGGGGTGATCCTCTAGCCAGCCGATTCTGGTTTAACATGCCTTCCGAATTGTTCCAGGATCCCACCTTCGGCGGCCAGTTCGCGATTACCCAAGTCGGCAATTCAATCGTCCTCAACTACACCCCGGTAGGCGCCACCCTCGGCTCGTATGCGTCCGCCACGGTCCCTGACAGCTATTACACCAACGGCGGGACCCTCGGCCCGGTGCTTGGTTTCGTAACCAACAGTGATGTGGATACGCTGTTCCTCGAAGCACTTTCTACCAACATAACGCCACAGGGGAGCGTGACCTTTAATCTGAGGGTCGCCAACCTCAAGCAGTCCGTCGTCGGCGCTGATGCCTACTTCCTGTTCGACTCGCGCTTCTTCAATACCAGCCAGACTGGGCCAGGATCCCCTGAAGTGACCGCTGGTGGTGGTGATTGGGATACCGCTATCTATACAATGTGGGATGTCGCCGGGGATTTGGATACGGTAATGGCTGTAAACCTGCGGAACCCCGTTGGCACGTCCGCTGATGGGATCGTCGCCAAAATCAAGCTCTATCCTACCAGAACTGCCACCGGCAACTCCCGCGTGGTCTTCCGCCAGGATGGCGCGCCGAAAATCGACGGCAGTGGTCCGCTTACGACCGACCTCATACCGTTTGACAACAACTTGCCTGCGGTTTTGCCGGCTCGTGTCATGAGCTCGCTGATAACTGTCACAGGCGGCACTAACGTGCCAGTCATCGACGCGTCGCACATCACCGCCACGCAAATCCAGCCGCATGTGGGGCAAATCAACGTGGTGCAAGCTACTAATCCGGTGGTGCGGACCTCGGGCGGCATCTCGCTGACGACAACCTCCGGTCCTGTCGTCATCAGCATCCCCGCTTGGGATCTGGGCGTTGGGCTGAGTGGGCCGCCGACGTTGATCCTCACCAACGGCGCGTACACTGCAAGCGGGATAGTCTGCATCACCCCGTGGGTTCCCGGGACTATGAGCAACACCTTTGTTTACCAGTGGACTGTTCCTGCTAACGCCTCCAACGGTTTATTTTACGCAACTGTAATCGCCTCGGACACCATGACGGTTCCGACTGGGCCTCACTCTACGACGAATGTCAACGCGTTCAAACTCCGCGTCAACACGGTGGAAGTGACGGGCGTGGTTGAGTTGGAATCGTTCATGGGGACAAATCGCTCCGTAACTTTTAAGGCCGGCAACTTCTATGCCAAGGTTGGCGGTGCCGCAATCACCCAGAGTATCAACCTGAACTTCATTTCCGGCCCAATCCTGAATGCAGGGGCCTTCCAGAACCAGGCTGCTTTGGTAGCAGAAATCAACCCGCCGTCACTAGCCAACCCGCTGTGTATGTGGCTGCGTTATGGTTCCATCACCAACCTTGCAACTCTGGCCGGGAGACTGGCGAATCCGCAACCGACGGATGGGGTGTCATGGTATATCAACAACTTGCTCTACGGCACGTTCGCAAATATGGACGTAATTGCGGACAAGCTGTGGTCTCCGGTCAACCCGGTGGACGATTACATCATCGACCAGATAGAGAGTGTTATCCCGACGCCGCCGGCCACGATGCTCCTGTTGGCCCAATACGAAAATGCAACCGACAAGACGCCTTATGTGGCACCGTTGACTGCGGCCCTTCTGGACAATTTCAATACGATTGTTCGTGGGCCTAGCATTTACGATCCCGTGAGGTTTGCATCGATTATATTGAGCTCGAACAGTTGGTGGATGCTGACCAATTCAGTGCCGACTGAGGCCCTGAACCGAAGTTTGTTGGCTGACGCCTACCCTGGCAATTATTTGCCTGGGCAACTGCAACCCCTAACAGCGGCACTGCTAAGCGACTATCGGTACACTGGCACACTGTCGAATGCTCTGGGAGGCCTATTGCTCCAGGAGTTTGATACACTTACGCTCGATCCCGACCTGTGGCCCACACCACAAGCGCCCTATGATCAGGGCCTCTATAATCAAGCCATCTGGCTGCAAGTCGAGCTGTCACCGACGACCGTGGCGATGCTTACTAACCATCCAACGGGCACGGCTCTGACCTTGCTAAACCAATATCTGCTCCAGGACGCCTACGTTGGCTCATACACACGGGCGCCCTTGACCCCTGCGACGGTAGCAGGCGCTCAAGCGTTTAACTGGACGAATAACCAACTGCAGTTCGTGACGAACATGACGACGGACCTGAATGCATTGATCAATGGTGGCTCATGCATCCCCACGAACTATTTCGCGCCTTGGATGCCCTTCGGTTCCGCCGAACTCAATCAACTCCTGGCCCTTCCATCGCCGACTCCGGACCAACTTGTTCGCATGAACCGTTTGCTCCTCGAGACAGGCTTGAACACTGACCCGGTAACTCACGCGTCCGTAAATGCCATGTCCACGAGTGTGCTCGCCACGTATCGACTGGTGGCTATACCCTGGGCCCCCACGAAGGCCGGAGCCTTCTTCGTCAGCGCCAAGACGCAGTGGAATCTGGGTGCGTCTATCAGGCAGGCCCAAAAAGGTATTGGTTTCATCGGCCTAAGTGGTGTTGCCAACTTCGTTAACAACGGCCTGCCGGCATGGCAAGGCACATTGAGTGGTTACCCGTGGTTTGACTACTACCTCCGCGGTGGTGACATAAACAATGACAACGTCATCAACCTGCAGGATTATAACATACTGCGGTCGCACTACACGCCTCTGCCCTACGACTCAGTTGCTGACGTCAATGGCGATGGCCAGGACAGCCGGCCAGACTACAATCTGATGCAGGGTAATTGGGGTCAGAGCGGCGATCTAGGGGATTAGTCGCAGGAATTAACGGTGGAGGGGAGCCGCTAGGCTCCCCTCCAACCTCATCTCAGTCCACCGCGGAACAAAGCTTATGAAAGTCAGGAAAATCATTGTAAGTATAGTCACATGTTTGTCGCTGGCCCTCACGGCGAGGGCTGCCACCGATACAAACATCCTGGACTGGAATTTTTCGCACGCTGGTAATCCAGTGTCCCCGGACACCGAACATAGCATTCTTCCGCCCGGAAGCACCGCTCTGGCCACGTTTTTGGGGCCGGCAGATTATTATTTCGGCAATGCATTTAATGACCCGACGCATTACGGCTCACCCACGGGCGTGTGGGACATGTACGGCACGTTGAATCTGTCGCTCGATCGAACATCTTTAGCCCCGGTGGACTATATCTTGCAGATCACCCAGTTCGTTGACAACAGTGGCTTCCTGCCGGGTACCGTATCCATGCAAAATGCCCAACATACCCTGTTGGACCCCCTATATCTTGGCCGGACAGTGGTCGTGCCGAGAACGGGCTCCATGTTTGGCGTTTGGGTAATGGATACTTACGAATGGACCAGCGTCGAGCTGTTTCCAAACGACATCACCCTGAGCATCGGCCCGGGTGTAGGCAGTGGCGAACTGCTCCTCGATAATATACGGCTGACAGTTGTGGGCAACCTGGTGGTCATTCCCGAGCCGAGCTGCGCTCTGATCGGAATGGTTGGTCTGGTGGCTCTCGGAATTCGTTCCCGGTTTCGGCACAGCGCCAGGGTCTAAACCCCCTTTGCCCTGCCGAGCCTGGCAAGAAAACTACAGCAGATTACAGTTTCAGGCGTGACCCGGCAATACCGGGTCACGCTTTTTTATTGCCCCTGCACCTTCCCATCTCGCCAAACCTCGCGATAGGAGCGCGGACATTCTTGTCCGCGTCCGTGCGTTGCTAACCCACACCAAGACCCCCGCGATACATTTTCATCCGCCGTCCAAAGCCGGCTCAACCCGGCGCTCCGTCCTTTCTGGGTCCAACAATAGCGAGACTGAACACCCGAATTGCCGAACGCAGCCCCGGAGCGCCGGCTTTAGCCGGCTTACATCGCACCTCCAGCCCCCCAACGGTCTCACCCCTCCGCCGTCCAAAACCGACATACATCTCTCTCCATTCCCCCAACGATCTCACTCCTCGGCCGTCCAAAGCCGGCTCAACCCGGCGCTCCGTCCTTTCTGGGTCCAACAATAGCGAGACTGAATACCCGAATTACCGAAGCCAGCCCCGG
>JBAXTC010000365.1:0-7611 GCA_037130375.1 Verrucomicrobiota bacterium
CGCACCTTCACGCGCCGCCGCCGCGCTCTATGGCAGACGATGTCCACCGTCGTGGGCCAGCTCTTCGTGCGCGCGTCCGAGCGGGCGGAGCGCATCTACGACGCCATGTGCGCCCGGGGCTGGAAATGAACGCTGCCATCCAAATCACCAATCTCAGCTACCGTTACCACGACGGCACCGAGGCGTTGCGCGGGGTGAGTTTCGGCATTGCGCCGGGCGAGTGCGTCGGGCTGCTTGGCCCGAACGGTTCCGGGAAGTCCACCTTGCTGCTGCACCTCAACGGCATCCTGCCGGAGAAGCTTGACTATAACGGAGCGGTGCAAATCCTTGGCCAGCCGGTCACGGCGGACAACATCGAGACCATTCGCCGGCAAGTGGGCCTGGTGTTCCAGGATCCGGATGACCAACTGTTCTGCCCTACTGTGGAGGAGGATGTGGCGTTTGGCCCCCAGCAATCGGGTCTCAGCGAGGCGGAAACGAAGGCACGCGTCGAGCGGGCACTGGCGCAGGTGGGCCTGGCCGAACATGGCCGCCGCGCAACGCATCACTTGAGCCACGGTGAAAAACGCCGCGCCTGCCTGGCGGGGGTGCTGGCCTGCGAGCCGACCGTGCTGGTATTGGACGAACCGACGAGCGACCTTGACCCGCGCGGCCGGCGGGAGTTCAAAGCGCTGCTGCGGCAGATCGCGGCGACCAAACTGATCGCCACGCACGACCTGGAGTTGGTCGTCGAGTTGTGCTCCCGCGCGATCATCCTCGACCGCGGGTCTGTGGTGGCCGATGGGCCGGTGGTGGAATTGCTTAACGACGAGGAACTGATGTTGGCGCACGGTTTGGAAAGACCGCATATCCTGCGGCACCGGCATCCGCACGGGGAACATCAGTAGGCTGCGGTGATGAAAGCGCAGACGTCACTGGCGAGGTCTGACGCACACTCGCAGCAACGCCAATCGCCGGCGTAGATGACGAGGCAGCCGCCGGCATCCAGCCGGCGCTTAAACTGATCGCGAATAAAACCCCGCAGCTTCATTGTCCGCATCCCACGTCCGCTTGCGACAGCCGCGCCCGGAGATTGGTGATGGCCACGGCCTCCGTCTGGTCGTTCATTACGTAAGAATCTTTGCCCGGATGCACCACGAACAGCCATTCCGTTTCAACCAGTTCCGCGCCGGGCAGCGTCCAGATGATAACGGCCTTGTTCAAGCCGAGGATAAAGGCAAGCCATCGCAACTTGCCAGAACGCGCGTAAACGCCGATATTGGGGCCGCATGAGCATCACGGCTGAAAAAGCGGTTGAAAACTCGTGGAGAGCTATAAAGCAGGCTTTTGTTCATACTTCCAGAACTTCATTGGCCCATTCGCGGACGTCGATTCAGCGTGGGATAAAGAGCATGTTGAAATCGTTCCTTCTCGAAACGTTGGCGCTTGCCATTTCTGCCAGCATGGCTGCTGCAGTCGATGGCGACTCGAAGCTGGCGGAGGGGCTCGTCAATATTGCATTGGGGAAGCCATACGCGTTGGGCGCACCGCCCAACTACGGACTTTGCACGGACGCGGGGGACGCAACACAACTGACTGATGGAGCTTACACGAAGGGACTTTTCTGGTATGAGAAGAGCACCGTGGGCTGGGGCGGCCAGCGTGTAACCGTCACGATCGATCTCGGTGCGGTCCAGCCGATCTGTGGTGTTTCGTACAACACGGCGGCCGGCGCGGCCGAGGTTTCCTGGCCCGAGTTGATCCTGGTAATGGTCAGCGACGACGGCAGGACCTACCACGTTGCGGGCGACCTCGTCGCCCTTAGTGGACAGCATGGGGAGCCACCCGCCGAGGGGCACTACGCCGTACACCGTTACTGGACCGACCAACTCGCAAGCCACGGCCGGTATGTGAAGTTAACTATTGAGAAGCGCGGCCCGTACACTTTTGTTGATGAGATCGAGGTTTACCGAGGTGCCGATGCCTTTATGAGGCAACCGCAGACCGGACGGAAGGGCGAGGATACAATGGAACTTCACAAAGAAGCCGTTATGACGATGCACGTTCGCCAGCGGCTGAAAAGCGACCTGATGGCCGTGCGCGAGACGGTCAAGAGTGTCGCAGGCAACGAGGAGCTGGAGAGAGCGCTTGCCGGCATCGAGAAGATGATTCCCGGGGTGCAAGCCCCGCCGCTGGAAGATTTTCGCGCGATTCTTCCGCTCAATGATCTGCACAAAAGGATTTTTGCGGTGCAGGCGTCGGCGTGGCGGGCTAATGGGGTGAAACCTCTCACCCTATGGCAGAAGAACTGCTGGGACATGCTCAGCGCCACGGAACCGCCGCTGTCTGGCGGGGCCAGGATTGCCGTCGTCATGATGAAGAACGAGCGGCGGAGCGCGGCGTTCAACATCAGCAATGCTGGCCCTTCGCCAACCACACTCCACCTTTCAATTGCAGGCTTGCCCGGAGGACGGAATCCGGAGTGCATCAGCGTCCGCGACGTGCCGTTTACAGACACAAAAAGCGGTGTGCCGGTGGCGGCTGCGCTGCCGGAGGCGAAGAGTGACGGTGCCAGCTACCTGTTCCAGATCGAGTCAGGAATGACCAGGCAGGTTTGGCTGATATTTAAGTCCAAGGACATCCCGGCGGGCGAGTACGAAGGCCAAGTCGTTGCCGAGCCAGGAGCGCTCCGTGTTCCAGTCCGCCTCAAAGTCTGTCCGATTGCTCTGCCGGACCAGCCGACGTTGCACCTGGGCGGATGGGACTACACCGACGCGAACGGCATGTTTGATGTGACGGAGGAGAATCGGACTGCACTCATCCGGCACTTGCAGGACTACCTCGTGGACACGCCTTGGGCAAGCAGCAGCGTGATGCCGAATGGGAAGTATGACAAAGACGGCAGCATGATCGAGCCGCCGGATGCGAAGAGCTTCAAGACGTGGATCGAGCGCTGGCCCAACGCGCGGCATTACTTTGTCTTTTCCTGTGTGGGAGAGCAGTTCGCGGGTTTCGGAATGGGCACGCCGCCTTTCAGGAAGGCTGTGGCATCCTGGATCACCTGGTGGACCGGTCAAATAGCCAAATGGAGCGTCAAGCCGGAGCAGCTCGGGCTTCTCCTGGTCGATGAACCGAGCTCGGCCCAGCAGGACAAGCTGATTGCCGAATATGGCAAGGTCATCAGAGAGGCGCAGCCGAAAGTGATCGTTTGGGAGGATCCGAATTGGCTCGACCCGCAGCAGGCGAATCCAGAGATGTTCGCGGCATCGACCATCCTGTGTCCGCAACTTCCCATGTGGGTTTCCCAGGGAAAACCGTTCGCCGATTTCTATGCCCACCAGCGCGAGGCGGGCAGGGAGCTTTGGTTTTATACCTGCAGCGGGCCGGGCAGGTTGCTGGATCCATACGCCTGCCAACGAATGCAACAGTGGTTCTGCTGGGAGTATGGCGCCAAGGGGTCGTGTTTCTGGGCGTTCGGCGATTCGTCCGGCGCATCATCATGGAACGAGTACATCTCAACATCCGGCGCTTTCACCCCCTTGTTCCTCGATGCCAAGACCGTCACCCATGGCAAGCACATGGAAGCCATCCGAGAGGGCATGCAGGATTATGAGTACCTTCGGATGCTGCACGATCGGGTTGTGGAACTTCAGAAGAAAGGCGTAAAAGGCGGAGCCGTCTCGACAGCAGAGGCCCTGCTTGCCTCCGCCGCCGGCCGAGTCACGGCCTGCGTGAAGCAGGCGAACGATATCAAATGGACAGAGCCGAAGGATCGTTCGATTGCCGATCAGGTTCGCGTGGAGATTCTGATGGCCCTGCTGGCGATCGAAGGGCTGTGACTCGCCGCCGACCCTGCGCGAACAAAGGAACAAATTGGTGTCGAACGAAATCATCGCGCCTCAGCCGGCAGTTTCGTTGGCCAGCGGCGAGCGTCGGTCCAGCCAGCCAAGCGCGACGGGGAAGATTCGGCCGCGGTTCGCGAAGCGAGTGTTGGCTGAACGATCCGGCAGTTGCTCCCGTGATTCCGATGACGTAGGGTGATCGATCTTTGATGAAACCAGATTCGACAGAGCGCCCGGTGCGCGTTGGCTTAATTTCGCTCGGGTGCGCGAAAAACCTCGTTGATGCCGAGATCATGATCGGCACGCTCCTGAAAGAAGGGGTGGAAATCACGAACGACGCCCGCCAGGCGGACGTGGTGATTGTGAACACCTGTTCGTTCATCGACTCGGCGCAGGAGGAGAGTGTGGATACCATTCTAGAATCGGCGGAACTGCGCGAGGCCACGAACCGAGGACAGGGCATCATCGTCTCCGGTTGTCTGCCGCAGCGGTTTCGCGATGACTTGCCAAAACTGCTGCCGGAGGTGGATGCGTTCATCGGCATCGACCAACTCACGCAAATCACTCACATCGTCAAGGAAGCCATGTCGCGGCGGGCGGCAAGGCTCAAGGCAGAGGGCGGAAGGCAGAGGGCGGAGGTCAGAGGGCGATTAGCACAACTCGACGCGGGGCGGGGGGCCACATCATCGGAAGAGGGTGCTGCGATCCGGGGCACGGAGAAGTTCGGCAACACGAAAACAGTCGTTGGGCCAGGCGCCCATCACGCATCAAGCATACCCTCCGCCACAACTTCCCCGCTCATCGACGTTACCCTTCGCCCCCGCTATATCCCGGACTACGCGACGCCGCGTTTCCGTCTCACTCCGCGCCATTTCGCTTACGTGAAAATCGCCGAAGGGTGCAACCACCCATGCAGCTTCTGCATCATCCCCCGGATGAGAGGCTCTCATCGCAGCCGTCAGCCAGGGGACATCCTGGCGGAAGCCAGCGCGCTGGTGGCCGACGGGGTGAAAGAGATCAACCTCATCTCGCAGGACTCGACCTATTACGGCCTGGACTTGCGGCCGAACCGCCATCAGGCGATTTCGGCACCCGGGAAATTCGGCGCAGCGGTGAGATCACTTCCGTCCGACACCCCGACAATTTGCACACTATTGCGCCAGCTCAATGCCGTGCCCGGCGACTTCTGGATTCGCCTCCTATACACGCATCCGGCGCACTGGACCGACGAACTGATTCAAACCATTGCTGAATGTCCGAAAGTGGCGCGCTACGTCGATATCCCCCTCCAGCACATCCACGAGAACATGCTTGAACGGATGCGGCGTGAAACCTCGCAGCAATACATCACGGACCTGCTTCGACGCATTCGTGCCGGCGTTCCGGGCATTGTCCTGCGAACGACGTTTATTGTCGGTTTTCCAGGTGAAACCGCGGCGCAGTTTGAGGCTCTGCTGGATTTCATGCGCGCCACCCGGTTTGAGCGGTTGGGGGTGTTTGCCTATTCGCAAGAGGCTGAGACCCGCGCCGGCAGGATGGCAGGTCAGATCCCGGACAAGATCAAGCAACAGCGTCGCGATCTGGCAATGGCGGCTCAGCACGAGATTGCGGTGCAGGTGGCAGAATCGTTTGTCGGTCGCACGATCAAGGTGCTCGTCGAGCAAGGGGCCAGCGCCAAGGAACTCAAGAGCGCCCGCATCAGCTCGTGGGAACACGGCCTGAACCGAGGTCAGGATCAGCACCTCGTCCAACTTAAGGGCCGATATTGGGTCGCGCGGGGCGAAGCCGACGCGCCGGATATCGATGGGCGCGTCTATGTCAGCGGCTCGGTGCCACTTGGCCAGTTTGCCCCCGTCAAAGTCCTCGGCCACACCGATTATGATCTAATCGCGCAACCGACCTGACTCCGATTGCAATCCGCGACAGCCCTGACCGTTCCCATCCGTGTTATCCTGACATCCGTGGTTTCTGACCTGCCGGATTTAGATAAACCACGGATTTCGCGGATAACACGGATAAAGAAGGGATTGGGGTGCCGGCCGGGGGTGTTCACGCGGCAGGTGGCGGCGAAAGAGGTTCTCGAGCATGACGAAGCCCTCTCAGGCCAAGGGCCTGCTTCATAAAGTTCCGGATTGGTTGAGCCGGCTCAATTCAAACAAACGTTCTTTATGCCTCAGCGGACATTCCTGTCCGCTTCGGGGTTGACTGAGCTCCGGGAGCGGACAAGAATGTCCGCGCTCCAATTACCCAGGGTGGTTGTTTTGGAAAAATCTGAGATGTGTTCTGCGGAAAAACGAGCGCGGAAATCCTTGCCACCGGGCGGGGAACAACTAATATCCTGGCCTTCTGCGAAAGGCGCAGGCATCGATTAATCATGAAAAGCTACAACATTGCAGTTATCGGCGGCGACGGCACGGGACCGGAAGTCGTTCGCGAGGCAGTAAAGGTTCTCGAGGTGGCCGCGAAGAAATTCAAGTTCAAGCTGAACTACACGGATTACGACCTTGGCGGCGCTCGCTATTTGCGCACCGGCGAGGCACTGCCGGACAGCGTGCTGGCCGAGCTGAAGAAGTTCCCGGCCATCCTGCTTGGCGCCATCGGCCATCCGGACGTGAAGCCTGGGATTCTCGAAAAGGGGATTCTGCTGCGCACCCGCTTCGAGCTGGAGCAGTACATCAATCTTCGCCCCGTCAAATTGTATGACGAGCGCTTCTGCCCGCTGAAGGACAAGAAAGCGGAGCAAATCGATTTCGTCGTCGTCCGCGAGAACAACGAAGGGCTTTATACCGGCGCCGGCGGGTTTGTTTTCAAGGGAACCCCGAACGAGGTGGCCTTGCAGGAGAGCGTCAATACGCGGCGCGGAGTCGAGAGATGCTTGCGCTTTGCCTTCGATTACACCCGCAAGCGGAACAAGGACAAGAAGCTGACTCTTTGCGGAAAGACCAATGTGCTGACGTACGCGTTCGATCTGTGGGAGCGCGCCTTCCACGAAGTCGGCCAGAAGGATTACAAGGACATCAAACGCGACTACGCCCATGTCGATGCGACGACCATGTGGTTCGTAAAGAACCCGGAGTGGTTCGACGTTATCGTTACCGACAATATGTTTGGGGATATTATCACCGATTTAGGCGCTATGTTGCAGGGCGGCATGGGTATCGCTGCCGGCGGCAATATCAATCCGCAAGGCACCAGCATGTTCGAACCGATTGGCGGCAGTGCTCCGAAATACACCAACCAAGGCGTCATCAATCCGCTGGCGGCAATTTGCGCCGGCCAGATGATGCTGGATTTCATCGGGGAGACCAAGGCGGCCAGCGCCATCGAGAAAGCGGTTATCAAGGTCACCCGCGAGAAGGTTAAGAGCCTGGCGGCTGGGAAAATGGGTTATACCACTTCCCAGGTGGGCGATTTGGTCGCGGCCGACCTGTAGATCGCGATACTGCACCACTCGGAAGAGCCAAGTCCTGTCGTGGTTCGCGACGAAGGAAGCGAACCACGATAAGTTGGAGCCATGACAGTAAGAAACGGCACGCACTTGGCAGCATGCGGGCTGGTGGCCAGCGACCCGGGGATTTTGGGCGGCACCCCGGTATTTGAAGGCACACGGATGCCGGTGAAATCACTCTTTGATTATCTGGCGGACGGATTGTCTCTCGATTATTTCCTCGAGAGCTTCCCTTCTGTCACGCGCGAGCAGGCGGCGGCGGTCTTGCGCTACGGCTGGCAGCGTATTGAGAGCGAACTCGCTGCATGAGGATTCTGCTCGACGAGTGCGTTCCGCTTCAAG
>JBAXTC010000366.1:0-7610 GCA_037130375.1 Verrucomicrobiota bacterium
CGCGATGGCCAAGGCGGGCAACAGACTCAGCCGACATGGCGACCTTCCCGGCAATTGGCTTGAATCGGCCGCCCGCAGCCGCGCCGAAGTTCGTCGTCGTGGGTCCGGGACATAAGGCGCTCACGATCAAGCCCGTTCCGGTCAGTTCCTCCGCCAACGCTTCCGTGAAGGAGAGCACGAACGCTTTGGTGGCGTAATAAACGGCCATGCCGGGGCCCGGCTGAAAGGCGGCGGTCGAAGCGACATTGAGAAAGCCGCCACGGCGGCGCTCCATCATGCCCGGGAGCAAGAGCCGCGTAAGGTGGATCAGGGCGGTGATATTGACCTGTACCATGTCGAGCTGGCGACCGATGGGCAATTCGGCGAAACTCCCCTGGGCGCCGAAACCAGCGTTGTTGACCAGTACATCCACCTTAATGCCTGCCCCTTGCAAGTGTCCGAGGAGACGCTCCGGAGTTTCCGGTTTGGCCAGGTCAGCAGTGAAGACCTGCACCTCGATTTTATGGGTCTTTCTTAACTCAGCCGCCAGGGATTCAAGGGCGATTTCCTTGCGGGCGACGAGAATGAGCCGGCATCCATCGGCGGCAAAACACCTGGCCAACTCAAGCCCGATGCCCGAGGATGCTCCGGTGACAAGCACAGTTTCCAAGCCTGGCGGCTTCACGAGAAGTCAACCGGATTTCAATCGTTTGGCTACTTTGTCCAGGAGGTGCTGATAGGGCAGGCGAGACGCCTGCCCCACTATCTGGTCGTTCATGAAAAGCAGGCCAGTCACTCGCTGCCTTTCGTGGCGGTTGATCTCGTTGCTGATCATAATTCGCGTGGAGTGTTCAGAGGATTCCGGTTTCGAGCAAGGCTATTCTGGGAGGCTATTCTGGGAGATCGAATCCTGCGTGCCTACTGTGGGAGGAGGGCTTGATCCCGGCGCAGCCAGCCCATCCTGCGTGCGCCGGCGCTGACCTCGATCCACTCGTCTTTCTGATCCAACACCCGCAACTCCGCGCCGTCGTGGACCGTGAACGCGGTTTGGGATTCCGCCAGCGGACCATGCCGCACGACCGCCTCGCCGGTGGTGACAATGGCCGTGCGTGTGAAACGGGTCTCGTATAACGCGGCCGCCAGACAGCCGCACAGCAAGCCGGCGGAAACAGCCAGCGTTACCACATAACCCCTCAAGGCCGGTCTGAGTGCCGGCAACCATTGCAGCATCGTCAGCAGGAGAAACCAAAGCCAAACCGCGATCGCAGCCAGCAGCGTCCATTCGTTCAACGTCAGACGGCCAAGCCACCGTTGCCAACGACTGGGCGAGAGTGTCGGACCTTGGACCTGGTTTCGCGCGAATTGCAAATTGGCGCGAACGTCAGGGTCCCGCGGGGTGATTTGACCGGCCGTACGGTAGGCCGCGATGGCCCGGCCAACCTGGCCGGACTTGAAAAGGGCATTGCCGAGATTGAAATAGAGCGCGGGGAAAGTCCGGCCGGATTGCGCCAGCTTCTCATAAGCCGATGCCGCCTCGGCAAATTTGCCTTCCTCGTAAAGCTTGTTGGCGGAATCGAATGCCGTAGTCGAAATTTCCGCTCGTGAAAGCGCCGGAAACAAGACCGTGAGAAGGAACAGGAGACATAAGACGACCCGTCCCCTCACAGTCCTGATCTTGCTCTTGATCGGCTCATGTTCCCAATGTGCGGCCAACAGACGGGGGCGGCTTCCCCTAAACCTGGCAGCAACCGACGCGAGGGCATGTTGCCGAAATGGCTTCACAGAGATCACGGCTTCAACTCCTTAAGTTCGCGCAAGACCGTCTCGAGTTTGGGAATGATCGCCGCCAATTCCTGGCTCGACTTAATTGGGGCGTAGCGCACCAGGTTGCAGGTTTGGAACAGCTCGTGCAACGGGGCCAATGTCGCCTCGGGCATGCCTCGAGGCCGGAGCCGCTCCTCGATTACCGCTTCAGTGATGGCCGACGCCGGGAGATCGAGGCGCTCGCCCAGTTGCTCTTGCAGCAGCCGGACCAGCGTCGCAAAGAAGTCGTCAGATTTATTCTCGGAGGCAAACTGACGCAGTTCGATCAAGCCGTTGCGGATGATGTGAGCGACCTGACGTTGGCGGCGGAGGCGGGGATTGTTAGCCAGCTTCTCCATGCGCGTGCGCCAGGCCAGCGCTGACAGCCAGGCCAGGACGGGGATGGCTTGGAGCGCCAGGAACCAGGGCTGTTGCACCAGCGGCACTCCGATCTGGGCTGCCGCGCCCAACCGCGGCTTGATGTGAACGATGTCTTGCGCCGGAGGCGGGTTATCGGGCGTCGAACGGTTGGAGACCACCACGGTTGGCGCCGGCGCCGAGCCGCCCGGACGCACGATCAGCGGAATGGCGGGCTGGGTAAGCGTCCGGTAGCTCTTCTGGTCCGGATCGAAGAAACTGAACAAGACAGGCGGCAACACTTTGATGTCCACGCTCTGGGGCACCACCACTTGCTCGAACGTCTTCATGCCCTGCAAGCCGAGCGCATCCGTTGTATCCACTTTCGTTGTGGGCGGGTAGGTCTTGAAATCATGCCAGGCGGTTTGCTCCGGCAACGCGAGCGAGTCGAATGCGCCGTGGCCGGAAATTTGGATCTTAACGGTGATGGGATCGCCGGTTGCGATGTTCGTCGGGCCGGCGCTCACCGTCATAGTGAAACTGCCGACCGCCCCGATGAAGTTGGTCGGAATATTCTCCTTGGGCAGCGGCAGCGCCGTAAACGTTTCGGCTTCCGCGCTCAGATTCACGCGTCGTTCCTCGTACTGCTGAAACATTCCGAAGGGATCGAACACGTCCCGCCGGCGATTGCCGGTAGGAAGCTGCAGCGTGAGGGGCACATCCATCGAGCCAATACTCACCGTTCCCGTTTTGATGGGCGACAGCGATGTCACCAAAGTGGCGACGTTGTAGTTCGAGTTGCCAACCCGCCCGCGCCGGCGTTGGGCGTGGGCTGTCTTCAAAATGCTGACCCCTTCGGCTTTCAACGGGCACCCGCCATAGGCATCAAAACTCTGCAGGATGTTCTCGGCGTTTGCCACTCCCTCGCGGATATAGACTTGGAACTCCACGGCGAACACTTCCCCGGCATACACTTCTTTTTTCGGAATAAATATTTTAAAGAACGCCAGTTGTTCCCCGCTGGGACTGCCCGCGGGCGTATTCGCCTTCACGACCTTCAGTTTCAAGGGCGGCGTGGTCAGGATTTGCCCGCCAACCTCGGCCCTGAGGCTCGGAATGCTGAAGTCACCCGGTTGTGTGGGCGTAAGCGTGAAATTCTGCGAAACAGTGGACGAGATCTGGCCGTTGACAATGCTGATGTTTCTGGAACTCCCTTCGCCGATAACCTGCAGGTGGGCAATCGCCGGTGGGGCCGGCATCTGCGTCGGTTGGCCGCCCTCGAACTTGAGCGTCAAAATGGCGCTTTCACCAACCGTGATCGTTTCCCGGTCCAGCGTGGCCGTGAAACTCGCCGCGCCGAGGATGGCCGGTGCAAACCATAGCAGCGTCGCGAGCAAAGCCAAGGCCGACCGAAGCCTTCGCTGGCTTCGGCCCGGCGCTTTTGGTCTGACACGCGGCACTGACCTTCTCATGAATACGTTCACTCAGTCTTGCCTGGCGGAATGGTGCAACGCAAGTTTCACTTGAACGGCGCGCCTCAACGCCGCCAGGCGATGTTTTGACGGACGCAATATGGACAATGCTGGCGGCGTTTTGTTCGAGGGGAATTTGCGCGAGCCTTTCCATCTGTTGTGCTCTTTGACTTTCTCAACTGATGGCAAGTTGAAGTGTCACAAATCAGGTCGCTGAACCATGAAATTGGGACACAACAAAACCATGGAGGATATGAAGGAATCTCACAACCGTCTTGATGTTGAGGACGAGCACGATGTCCACGGTCAAGAATTGATGCAGGTTCCTAAACTTCCAGCGGCAGTTCTCGGACAGGCATGGCACGAGTCTTGCGAACAGAACTCTTGTAGGTTCCTTGCCTACCTCCTCCTGAGTGGGCGGTGCCAGGACCAACAGGTGCCGCCCACCTCTTTTCATGGTTGGGTTGGGGGCGATCCGGTGCTAAAGCCGGGTCGCCCTTTTATTGGGCCGATTTGAACGACGAGGAGCTAAAGCTTGAACTCCCAACTCTTGAACGCGCCTGAACTCCACAGATGATCTAACAACTCTTGCGCGCCCATGAAAATTCCACTCAGTTTCAATCCGCTCGCGGCCCACTCACATCTCGTAGGGTTTCCCCTGTATCAAACCCTATTTCAGCGGCGTCCAGGCCGGCCCAAAAAAAACAAATCCTCGAAAACCGACCCGCCATGCGCTAGAACATCCCAGTGCTATGGCAACACCGTGCGAAACATTTCAGAGCCTGCTCCGTGAACTCTTTCAGTTCGACCTGGCTGACCTCGACTTCGGCATTTATAGGCTCTTCCGGCTGAAGAAAGACGAGTTGGAGAAGTTCATCAACGACCAGATTCCGCAGGCGGTGGAAAAGGCGTTCGCCGACCTCGCCGAAGGGGACACCAGCAAGCTCAAGGCCGAGGTTGCTGACCTCGCGCAGAAAATTCGCGAGGAACTGGAATTGGATGCCATCCTCGATGACGGCTCGCTGAATCCGCGCTACGACAAAGCGGCCATCGGAAAAACCGTCCGGCTGATGGTCAATGACTACGAGGAGAAGTTCAAACGCCTGCGCCATCTGCTGGCCACGCAGAACCAGAAGGACGACGTCTTCAACCATCTCCACGCCTTCTTCTCCCGCTACTACGACCGCGGCGACTTCATGCCCCGACGATTCTTCGGCGCGCGCCCGCACTACGCCGTGCCCTATAACGGTGCTGAAACGTATTTCCACTGGGCCAACAAGGATCAGCACTACATCAAGTCCGGCGAAGCGTTCCGCGATTACTCCTTCACCGTGGCCGACATCTTGGCCGGACCCGCCCGCGTCCGCTTCGCGCTCACCAAGGCCAGCCTCCCGCCTGGCGACACCAAGGGCGACCGCCGTTACTTCTTCCCGCAAATCACCGAATCCACCTGGGACGCCCCCAGCCGCACCTTCACCATCACGTTTCACTACCGCCTGCCGGTCGAGGTCGAGATCAAAGGCGCCCCTGTTGAGGAGAACGGCGCGACCGGTGAACATAGCGCCCCCCCCGCCGAGAATGGAAACGGCGGGAACGGCAAAACCGCCAAACCGAAGAAAATCTCCGGTGACAAGCTCCAGGAAAAACTCCTCGCCGACGCGCACGCCGCGCTTGTCGCCGCCTGCCCGGAAGCGGGCCTCGCCGACGCCTTGTGCAAAGTCCTGAACCACGAGGAAGTCGAGCGCGACGGCAAGCCGCCCATTACTTACCTTGCCAAGCGGATGCGCCACTTTGCCCGGCGGCAGACTTCAGACTACTTCGTCCACAAAAACCTTGCCGCCTTTTTACGCGAGGAACTGGACTTCTACATCAAGGACCAGGTCGTCCACGTCGCCGACCTGGAGGGCGACTTCGAGGGCAAGCGCCGGATGCTCCGCGCCCTGCGCGAGCTGGCCGGCCAGATCATCGCCTTCCTCCACCAACTCGAGGAGGTCCAGCGCCGTCTATTCGAGAAACGCAAATTCGTCATCTGCACCGACTACCTCTGCCCGGTCCAAAACGTCCCTCGTGCCCTGTGGAAGGAAATCTGTGCGAACAAGGACCAACTCAAGGAATGGGTGGCCCTCTACGCGCTGGGCCAGGACGGAGCGGACGAGAGCGACCTCTTCGCCTTCAAGGGCAAGCTCACCGAGAGCTTCCTCGAAACCCATCCGACGCTCGTGGTGAATACCGCGCTCTTCGCCGAAGACTTCAAATGGCGGCTGCTCGAAACCTTTGATGACATCGATTCGGCAGTAGGTGGCGTGGCAATAAGCAGCGAGAATTACCAAGCGTTGCGCCTGATGCAACGCCATTTCGCGGAGCGCGTGGCGAGTATTTTCATAGACCCCCCATACAACACAGGGCAAAACGACTTCGACTACAAAGATTGCTACCAACACTCAAGTTGGTTTTGCATGATGGAGGGGCGGCTGGAAGCGGCCAAATTGCTTCTCGCCCCCGACGGCTTATTCTTTCTCCAAATTGGCGACCAAGAGAACCATCTTGCCCGCGTGCTCGGAGAGCGGGTGTTCGCGGAACGAAAGAACTCAGTAGTCGTCCGGCGTGGCGTAAAAAATGTGCAGTCGCAGTTTGAGGACATAGACCAACTCTCCCTCGGTCATGACGTCATTCATGTTTTCGCGCGACGACAGCATGCACGCGTATCGCATTTACGGCAGGCGCTTGATATAGAGAAGCCTGGTAAGTGGGATACGTTCTGGAGAGGCACGGACCGCTCGACAATGCGCTATCGCATTTTCGACCAAAGACCTGATACGGGTCAGTGGCGATGGGAGGAAAACCGCGCGTTGCAGGCAAAACGGAACTACGAAGAATACCTTTGCGTTTGGAAGGACAAGAAATCGCTCGATGAGTGGTATGTGGAGAATCTCCAGGCGGGCACTGACCTGGATTTTGTGCGGTCAAGCGAGGACAAGGTTGTCCAGTATTACGTCCCTCCTCAAAATGCCCGTTTGGTCAGCGACAACTGGCTCGACATTACTGCAAGCGGGAGCTGGACTGATTTCGCTCACGAGAAGAGCCTCGACCTTCTTATTCGATCGTTTGGCTGGGTCGTTGGAAAGCACGGCATCGCCGCCGATTTCTTCGCCGGCTCGGGTTCCAGCGCCCACGCCATCGTTGCCATGAATCGCGCAGACGGTGGCACGCGCAAGTTTCTCGTGGTGGAAATGGCGGGCCACTTCGACTCAGTCCTCATGCCACGGATGCAGAGAGTGATCTTCACCCCAGAATGGAACGGCCTAAAACCGACGCGTCTCCCTAGCAAAGACGAGGCCGCCCGCACGCCGCGCCTCGTAAAAGTCCTGCGTCTGGAAAGCTACGAGGACGCGCTCCATAATCTCGCCACGGACGCCACAATGGCCGCGAGCGAGGCGAAGGCGGCTGCGTTCCAGGGCGCACTCGGCGCGGAGAGTTACCGGTTGCATTACCTCGCCCGGCTGCCGCTGGAGGCCAGCCCCTCCATGCTGCAAACCTCATGCCTCGACCATCCCTTCAACTACGCCCTCGAAATCCTTACCGATGACGGCGCGGAGGCGCGTATGGTGGATTTGGTGGAAACCTTCAACTGGCTCCTCGGCCTGGACGTGCAGCGGGTGCGCCGCTGGGAGCACGAGAAGCGCGAGTACCTCGCCGTCATGGGCCGCGACCGCGCCAGCAAGCGCGTCCTCGTGGTCTGGCGCGACGCAACGGGCCTCGACCCGAAAGCCGAGCGCGCCTTCCTCGACAAGCAGGTCGCTACACTGACCAAAGACGCGCCGTTCGACCGGATGCTGATCAACGGCGACAGTGCCACGCCCGGCTTCGAGAGTCTGGACGCGATCTTCAAGCAACTGATGGAAGCGGACTGAACCGATGAAACCAAACGGAGACATGAAAGACGAGAATCCCATCGAGGAAATCTGGCGCATCCGCGAGGAAATCGGGGCGGAACACGGC
>JBAXTC010000367.1:0-7579 GCA_037130375.1 Verrucomicrobiota bacterium
AGGCCAGAACGCGAAAAGGCGGTCGGCGGATGTTAGGAAGGAACGCATCGCGCGGGCGCGAGGCCGTCGCAAGGGCTGGCAGAACCGACGCAGCACGGCTTCCGATTTCTTGTTCTCGCGCAAGAACCTCGCGACACAAGCCTGCATTACTTCGAGGTCCTGGATGATTCCCATCTTCCTTTGGTAATAGGCCAGGGCACGAAGCTGGCGCTTGCTCAGTCCGGTCATGCCGGGCGACAAAGACTCGACCATGTAGCGGAATCGCTTAAAGGCCACGCGCGTTTGATGGATGGTTCGCAAATCAGCCAGATCAATCGCCTGACGCCGATCCACCACCTCGGCAAAAGAACTGGCCGTTGCCCTCAGCACCGCCGAGGTTAGTTGGCTTTGCTCGCGGAAGCCCCCGGCATTCGCGTTGAGATCATCGATGGACAAGGAAATCCATTTCTCGAGTTTCCTGATCTTGAAGCCGCCCACCTTCCGCGCCGCCGACC
Organism: Verrucomicrobiota bacterium; assembly: GCA_037130375.1. Classification (GTDB taxonomy): domain Bacteria; phylum Verrucomicrobiota; class Verrucomicrobiia; order Limisphaerales; family UBA8199; genus JAPLUA01. The sequence continues at coordinate 495 of JBAXTC010000367.1, forward strand.
TGGCGAGGCGGCGTTCGCGGCGCTCAAGCCAGGCGCCCATGAACACAAGCTCCGGAAAACGAGTGGTCTGGTGGCCAATGAAACCGCGTTGCACTTGGGCGTCGCGCAGGTCGCCGAGCGCCACCAGGCGGCGCTTGAGAATCCGGCGCGCTTTCTCGATTGCATCGCTGGGGATGACGCAGTTCAGCAAGACGAGTTGGGCAATCAGCCGCCGGGTGGCGACGCGCAGCTCATGGACCGCCTCTTCTGAGAAGTTCTCCTGGCAGTTCCGAAGTTGTTCGCGATAGGACTGCCACCGGTTTTGCAGCGCTCCGGCGAGGCAATGCCCGACAGTTACGGGCATACGCCGGGCAAGGGCTTTATCCCGCGCGACGCGCGTGCAGTGAGCCGGCTGGCGGTGTCCTTGTTGTGGAAAGAGGCCAAAGCTTCTATCGGTCTGCGAATAGAAAAGGAATAGGTGACACCTGCTTTCCCTTTCCGACACGCGTTGATAGCCGCAACGATCCGGGCTGCGGTGCGAATGTCCCGGGGCACATCGCCCAGCCTCTGCGGCAGCGATCCAAGGTCCGCGACGAACCCGGGAGCGGTCTTGACAAGCGTCGGTTGAACCAGCCAACCGGCGGCACCGGTCCTGGCGATCAGCTTTGCCGTGAGCATTTGAAATGCGGGCTTCTCGAGTCGCGCGATCCAAAGCCGGTTCTCACTAAAGGCGAGCATCGGGTGGTCGCCCGGGCTGTCGCCGGCGCAGAGATAGGGCCGGTTGCCGATGACGTCGCAGATGCAGGCGATCTTGCCGGAATAGGTCGGTACCGGGAATTGCACCCGGCTCGTCAGCCGGAATCGTCGCAGCGCTTTCTCGTCCAACGCCGCATACCGGGCATCTTCCTTGACCAGCAGCGCATCCTTGTGCAGGCCACCGCGCCGGTCGGTCAGCAGCGTCGAGACGCCCACGACGTGGTCCGCGCGCAAGCCCTGCCGGACGCCGTGCTCGCGTAAACGCGGGTTCAGTTCGTGCAGCACCATCCAGCGCACCGTCCAGACGTTGCTGGCGGACACAATCCAAATGTCGAACTTTTCGCACACGAGCGCAGCGATCAACTCGACCAGCTCCGGATAGAACGTCGGCACGGGAAAACCGGTCTTGCCGGGAGTCACCTCGATAAACCCCGGCCCGACCGGCGCTGCGAATTGGCGCGACCGGCGCGTGGCCTCCACCACGTCCGCGGGGCGCAGCCCCTCCATCACCTCCACCGCCCAGGCGTACCCATTGGCCAGCGGCGTGGGATCGCGTTCGCCGTGGGCCGTGGGCGACAGGTAAGCCTCGTAATACGCCGCAAGGTCCGTCGCAGACTTCAACGTGATGCGCCGGCCGTCGGGCAGGCGAAAGGACGGGCTCAACGTTTGCGGCAGCCTCGCGGCGGACAACGTTCCGTCGCGGACAAGCACCGCCAGTGTTGCCTCGCCGATGTCACCGCGAATGATTGTGTTGTCGAAATCAAAGACCACCGGCAGACCCTGGCCTGCGCCACGTTGAATCAGCTTCTCCAAGGCTCGCCGCGTTCTCTCATTCCAGCCGGGCGAGCACAGTTTGACCATATTGCGTTTCATGTTTTGCTTGGGGCGCGCCTACTTGGCTCCTTTCGGACGCACGTTCCAGATCGAAATCATAAAGCCCGCCGCAACGAGCACCAAACCGGCCAGCACGTAGAAAACGAGATTCCAGTCACCTTTAGCCATGTCCTTGAGCCAGCCCACGCCAACGCCCGAGAAAATCGATCCCAGCGCGCCGAGGCACATGGTGAACCCCGTGGCGATGGACGCCGCGCGAGGATGGCTGATGTCCACGGTGGCCGCACCGCTCATCAGCATGTCCGGCCCGTAGATCAGAAAGCCCGCCAAGCCAAGCAGCGCGGTGGCCAAAACCCACTGGCCACGCGGCACGAACGTGAAACCCACACAGACCGCGGCAAGACCGATCTGCATGATGGCGCACACCGGGGCGCGGCGCTTGCCAAAGAGCGTGTCGGAAATCCAGCCCGCCGAAATCGCCCCCAGCGAGCCAATAAGCGGAATCGCCACGGCCGTCAGCGCGCTGCCTTTGATCGAGCGACCCTGAAAGTCCTTCATGTATTGCACGCTCCAGTTCATGAAGGAGTAACGGACGGCGTTCATGCAGAAGAAGCCGACGCCGAGAATCCATAGCACCCGGTTTGAAAACGTCAGCCTGAGCATGGCAGCCATCGGAAGCGCCGCGGTCGGGGGGGGCGATGCCTTGGATGCTCGAGCGGCGGGTTCGCAACCGTCGTCGCGCACCGGTCGGAAGCCCGCTTCCTCTGGCGAGTTCCGCAGGAAAGAATAGAACACGATGGCCACCGGCACGAGCACGAGGCTCGGCACCCAGAAGGCCGCCCGCCAACCGACCGACTCGCAGAGCTGTCCCGCCAGCAGCCAGGAGAGGACATTGCCGACGGTGTAACAGGTCGAGATCAGGCCCATGACGGTGCCGCGGCGTTTCGAGGAGGTCCAGTTGGCGATGGTCTGGACCAACAGCGACCAACCGGCGGACTGCGCGTAGCCGTTCACCGCCCAGAGCACGAGCATGACGGCGAACGATGAGGCGGAGGCGAAGATCAGATTGGTCAACGCGGCGAAGGAGAGCGCGACCGTCATCATCAATCGCGTGCCGAATCGCTGGCAAAGCGCGCCGTTCACAATCTGGCCGATGGCGTAAAAGATGGCGTAGGTCGATGGGATCGTGCCGATCTGCGCGTTGGTCCAACCGGGAAACTCCTTGAGGATGAGCGGCTGTGCGACGGCGAAGTTGACCCGGCAAAGGTAATACGAGGCATAACCACCCCACAGCAGCCAGAAGATTCGCAGTTGCCAGGTGCGCAACTGTTGCTCGCTTGGGTTGATGTCAGCCGCAGGTTGCGCGCTCATGGGTTTGGCAGTCGTAGTCCGCAGGCCGCGGTTCAGATGCGCTCAAAATATCGGGCCTTCTCCCAATCGGTCACCGCGTTGTTGAACGCTTCATTCTCCAAGTGCGCATGGTGGACGTAAAACTCGACCACCGCATCGCCAAAAGCGGCGCGCGCGAGCTTTGATTTGTCGAACAATTGAGCTGCCTCGAGCAGGCTGCCGGGGAGGCGATCGAGCTTGGGGTCAACGTAGGCGTTACCGACGTATTCATCGCCGCAGTCGAGGCGCTCCGTGACCCCGGCCATGCCTGCCGCCAACATTGCGGCGAAGGCGAGGTAAGGATTGGCATCCGCCCCGGGCATCCGGTTCTCGATGCGGAAGGCTGTCCCCTGCCCTACCACCCGATACCCCACCGTGCGATTGTCCACCGCCCAGGCCATGCGCGTCGGCGCCCAACTGCCGGGCTGATACCGTTTGTAACTATTGATGGTCGGCGCGAAGAACAGGCACAGCTCCCGTGAATACTTGATCAAACCACCCAGGAACTGGCGGAAGAACATCGAGCCGGAATTCTCGCGCGAGGAAAACAGGTTTTGGCGTCCCTGCCACACGCTCATGTGGATGTGACAGGAGTTTCCCGCTTCACTCGGCGCATACTTGGCCATGAACGAGATTGCCTTGCCATGTTGCTCGGCGATTTCTTTGACGCCCTGCTTGAACAGCACATGCAGGTCCGCCATGGCGAGAGGATCGGTGTATATGAAGTTGATCTCGTGCTGGCCGCGGCTCCACTCGCCCTTGCTGCTCTCGATCGGCACACGCGCCGCCGTCATGCCGTTGCGGATGGCGCGCATGAGCGGCTCGTCACGCGTCGGCTGCATTAGGTGGTAATCAATCCGGTAATCGCTCGACGGCTGCAAATCCCGGTAGCCGGCGGTGAAGGCTGAATGGTAAGTCTGGTTGAACAGGTAAAACTCGAGCTCGCTCGCGCAGCAGCAAGCCAACCCCTCCTTCGTCAGCAATGCGATCTGGTGCCGCAACACCGACCGTGGCGACTCCGCCACCAAAACGCCGTCGTGCCTGACATGGTCGCAAATCACCAGCGCGCTGGCCGCCTGCCACGGAATCTCCCGCAGCGTGTCCAAATCCGGTTTGAAGGCAAAATCACCGAATCCAGTGGCCCAACTCGCCACCTTAAACCCTTCAAGCGGGTCCATGTCCATGTTGACCGTCAACAGGTAATTGCAGCCGTGCGTGCCGTGCTTGACAACGGAATCCAGAAAGATGTCGGCACGAAATCGTTTCCCCACCAGTCGTCCAAACGGATCGGCGAGCGCGACGATGACGGTGTCAATGGCGCCGGAGCGGACCTGGCGTCTGAGCGTTTGCAGGTTCATGCCCTCAGGGTGCGATATAAATGTTCTTTAGTTCGGTATAGCCTTCCATCGCCGCCATACCGAGGTCGCGGCCAATCCCGCTTTGCTTGAACCCGCCGAACGGCGCCTCCACGTGGACGCTGCTGTGCGAGTTGATGCTGAGCACGCCGCTCTCGACCCGGCGCGCCACGCGCAACGCGCGCCGCAGGTCGTTCGTCCAAATCGAACCGCTCAAGCCGTAGGGCGAAGCGTTCACCTCGCAGATCATCTGTTCCTCGTTGTCGAACGGTGCCAGGCAGACAACCGGTCCGAAGATTTCTTCGCGCCAACAACGGTCTGTATTGCCAACCCCCAGCAGCACAGTGGGATCGAGGTACCAGCCTTTGGCATGAGACCGCGCGCCGCCGCAGGCGAATGTGCTGCCGCGGGCCCGGGCATCCGCCAGGTATTCCTCCACTGTTGCGCGATGGGCTGCAGAGACCAGCGGGCCAAGTTGCGTTTCCGGTTTCGTGGGATCACCAACCACGAGCTTCCTGGTCGCGGCAACAAACCTCTCGACGAATCCGTCAAAGATGCTCCTCTCGACGAACATGCGGCTGCGCGCACAGCAGTCCTGGCCCGTGTTGGCGAACACGCTCATCGGCGAGGATTCCGCCGCCGCCTGCCAGTCGGCGTCGGCAAACACAATGTTCGGTGATTTGCCGCCCAACTCGAGCGAGACGCGCTTGAAATCGCGCGCTGCCAACTCCATCGCGCGCCGGCCCACTTCGGTGGAGCCGGTCAGGGAAACCTTGCGGATGAGCGGATGGGTGATGAGTGCTTCTCCGATACCTGCTCCCGGGCCGGGGATGACCTGCAGCACGCCCGGCGGCAAACCGGCCGCGTGGGCCAACTCGCCCAGCTTGAGCGCCGTGAGGGGCGAGATCGAGGCCGGCTTGAGAACCACGCAATTCCCCGCCGCCAGCGCCGGCGCGGTCTTCCAGCAGGCAATCGGGAATGGGAAATTCCACGGAACAATGCACGCCACCGTTCCCATCGGCTGCCGCAGGGTGAAATCAAATCCGCCCCGCGCAACCGGCAGCGTTTCGCCGCCAAATCGCGAAATGGCGCCGGCGTAATACTCGAACACTCGAGCGCCCAAGCCGACTTCGTCCCGCGCATCGCTGATCGGTTTGCCGATCTGCAACATCTCCAACTGCGCGATCTCTTCGAGATTTTCCCGCAGCTTGCGGGCGACGCAAAAGAGGATTTCCGCGCGCTTGCCCGGCGCCAGATCGCGCCAGCCGGATTCCCATGCGCGCTGCGCAGACTCCACGGCTGCATTGAGTTCCGTAATGTCCGCAGCGGCGACTTCACAAAGCGCGGCTTCGGTGGCGGGGTTAATCAGCGTGGTCCGGCGGCCCGGCTTGGAGTCGCGGAACTCGCCATCAATGAAAAGTTGTGTCGGAAAGTTCATAATACTTCGATGTAAAGGTTTCGGAAATCATCCGCCGTCACCGGCACGACGTTCGGCTTGTGGCAAGGGTCGTCCACGGCCTGGTTCACCAGCATGTCGAGTTGTTCCAGTTTCACGCCGTGCCCGCCCAAACGAGTGTTGAGCCCGAGACGCCCGAGGAATTCCGCCAGGAAGCTGATGGTCTGCTGATCCGCTTCAGCGGCGGAACATTTCAAAACCTCCAACCCGCAGGCGATGCCCACGCGCCGGTAGATGCCCGGCTTGCGGGCGGCGCAGAATTTCATGCCGGCCACCAGGCACAGTGCGTTGGCCAGACCGTGGTGCAGCCCGCAGACATTCGAGAGCGGATGGGCCATGGAATGGACGACGCCCAGGTCTTTTTGAAAGGCCACTGCTCCCATCGCCGCGGCAACGAGCATCTGGCCGCGCGCTTCAAGGTCATCGCCCCGCGCGCAAGCGCGCGGCAGCGCCTCGATGATCAGCCGGATGCCCTCCAGCGCGATGCCGTCGCACATCGGGTGAAACTGCGGGCATGTGAAACTTTCGATACAATGCGTCAGCGCATCTGCACCGGTGGCGGCGGTCAGCTTGGGCGGCAGCCCCACCGTTAACTGCGGATCCAGAATCACCAGCCGGGCCAGCAGCTCCGGATGAAACAGCACCGCCTTCCGATGCGTGGCGTTCAGCGTAATCACCGAACTGCGCCCCACTTCGCTGCCAGTGCCCGCGGTTGTGGGAATCGCAACACACGGCGCAAGGCCTGACCAATCTGGTTCCTCGTAAAACTTCGCCAGATCGAATCCGGGCCGCTTGACCAGCAGCCGCGCCGCCTTGCCCGCATCCAGCGGACTGCCCCCGCCGATGGCGATCACCCCGTCGCAGCCGTGCTCGAGAAATGCCTGCGCGGCGTCGCGCACGTCCTGTTCCACCGGGTTGGGATGCACTCCGGAAAAGACAAACCAGGATTTGCCCTGCTCACCAGCCCCCAGCGTTGCTTTCAAACCTTCAAAAGCTGCCGTGCCGAGCAACCCGGCATCGGTGACAACCAGCGGGCGCTGGATGCCGAGGGCTTTCAGGCGGGCCGGCAATTCGGTAATCGCGCCAGCACCGAACAGCGTTGGCGTGGGAAAGGAAAAACGTGTGAGCGTCATGTATTCAATCAGCGTTTCGGGTTGCCAGTAACATTCGGGCACATGCTGCCGGGCAATGCGGTCATGTCAAGTACGGGTCTGCGCCCGGGAGCCGGAGCCGGGGGGATTCAAGAACCTGCAAAATCGTGGCCGCTGACGGTAGTCGGCGCACTTTTCCTCGATTATCGGAGTGTTAGCGCCGAC
>JBAXTC010000368.1:0-7577 GCA_037130375.1 Verrucomicrobiota bacterium
AATTTCGGCCACCGCGGCGACCTGGCTTTTCTTCTCGAAAAGCTCTCGAAAGCCCACACTCTGCTCACCACGCCTGCCGTCGTGGCGGAGATCACCGACCCGGACCGCGCCGCATACTACAAAAAGCTTCTCGCCGATTGGTTCGAGATCAAATCCGTCTCCGCCATCCCCTTTGACACCGCCACCCTCGCCGCCCTGTCCAGCATACTCGACCCCGGCGAGCTCAGCGTCCTGATGCTCGCCAAAGATCTCCAGGCCACCGCCGTCCTGGACGAAAAGGCCGCCCGCTGCGAAGCCGACGGCCATGCGGTGCGGTTCACGGGCACCCTCGGGCTCCTTCACCTCGCCCTGAAAAGAAAATGGATGAAGGACCCCGAATGCCTCAGCCGCGTCCGCCAGCTTTGCGACCGCGGCTTCCGCATCCCCCGGCCGGCCCCGCACCACACCTTTGCCGAGTACATCCTCACGGTTCAGTGAGCCGCCAGCCCGGCCAGCGTAGCGGACACCGCCGCTTGGTCCCCCACAACTCCGCACCCCGCATTCCGCACTCTGCATTTCCCCAGGCCCCTTCTTTTCCGTTGAACCCTCAAACGCCAAGCCTATGATGGCCCAAGTGCAAGCCGGTTCAGGTGCAACTGCATCCGTTCCAAATGCCAGGCGTCGCGGTGCGGTTGCGGACACAAATCGATCATGAGTAATCCGGAACGACAACAGACGATAATGGAGCTGCTCAGCGGCCTGAGAGGCCTTGACCCGCTAAAACAACTCTTCTGGTCCGAATTGAGCTACCAACGAGTGAACCAGCCACTCTCCCGGCGCGGCTGGCCGGAATCGGCGAGCAAGGCCCTGGCGGACGACCCGGTGTTGTTCGCGGGCGGCGGCGAGAACAACGACTTCCATGTCATTTACGGCCGGCTCACATCCAATAACCTCTCGCGTGTCTTGGAACGACCGGTGGTCACGCAACTATTGCGCGAGCATCCCTATGCGCTCTTTGTTTTTTCCAACAAAAACCAGACCGACTGGCACTTTCTCAACGTAAAGTTTGATGATCAGGCGGAACGCCGCCGTTTGTACCGCCGAATCACCGTGAGGCCCGGCGCGGGCTTACGCACGGCGACGGAGCGGGTGCAACTTCTCGACTTGGCCGAGATTCATCCCGAATTGTTCGGCATCACGCCGCTGGCGATCCAGCAACGCTGCGACGCGGCTTTCGATGTCGAGGCGGTCACAAAGGATTTCTTCACCGAAGTTGCGAACTGGTACTTCTGGGCCCTGAAAAACGCCACCTTCCCGAAAAGCGCGCCCAAGGAAGCCGACGGACACGACCACATCAGCATCATCCGCCTCATCACGCGGCTTATCTTCTGCTGGTTCGTGAAGGAAAAGGGGCTCATTCCGGATACGCTTTTCGACCAGCAGAAACTCGCCGCAACCCTCACCGGTTTCGAGCCGGCAAAGACCAGCGCCAAGCAATCCGTTTTTTACAAAGCTATCCTGCAAAATCTTTTTTTTGCCACGCTTAACACCGAAATGGACAAGCGCGCCTGGCGGAAAAACGGCGATCACTTCATGGCGCATATTCTCTATCGTCACAAGACGATGTTTCAGAAACCGAGCGAAGCGCTCGACCTTTTCAAAAACATTCCATTCCTCAACGGCGGCCTTTTCGAGTGCCTCGACAAGCGGGAGGGAACGACGGAAAAGCCGAAAGACATCCGCATTGACGGCTTTTCCGACCGCACCGACAGCCAGCCCACCGTCCCGGATTTCCTTTTCTTCGGCCCGGAGCGAGAAGTGGATTTGAGCGAGGATTATGGCGACAAGAAGTTTAAAAGCGTGCCGGTGCGCGGCCTCATTCACATTTTCAACCGTTACAATTTTACCGTCGAGGAAGACACCCCCATTGACCAGGAAGTCGCGCTGGACCCGGAATTGTCCGGCAAGGTGTTTGAAAATCTGCTCGCCGCCTACAACCCGGAAACCGGCGCGACCGCCCGCAAGCAGACCGGTTCCTTCTACACGCCGCGTGAAATCGTCAACTACATGGTGGACGAATCACTCATCGCCTGCCTGAAAACCAAGTTGGAAGCCGCGCTGCCATCCGCCAAAGACGTGGAAGCGCGGCTCCGCCACCTTTGCGCCTACACCGACGAACCGCACCAGTTCACCGCGCCGGAAGTGGACGCGCTCATTGCCGCCATTGACAGCCTGAAAACCCTCGACCCGGCGGTCGGCTCCGGCGCGTTCCCGATGGGCGTCTTGCACAAGCTCGTTTTCATTCTTGGCAAGCTCGACCCGCACAGCGAGAAATGGAAAGAACGCCAGATTCAGCGCGTCAGAAATACCATCAAGGAGGCCGAGAAAACCGAGGATGCCGCGCGCCGCGACAAAATGGTGGGCGACCTGGAAGAACAAATTTCCGGGATCAACGAAGCTTTTCGACTCAACGAGCTGGATTATGGCCGTAAGCTCTACCTGATTGAGAATTGCATTTACGGCGTGGACATCCAGCCCATTGCAGTCCAGATCGCCAAAATGCGGTTTTTCATCTCGCTCATCGTGGATCAGAAGATTGACGACAAGCAGCCCAATCGCGGCGTACTACCGCTGCCGAACCTGGAAACCAAATTCGTTTCGGCCAACACGCTGATCAGTATTGAACGACCGGACACGCAGGGCAAATTGTTCACCAATGCCAAGGTGGACAAGCTCAAATCCGACCTGCTTGGAATCCGGCACCGTATGTTCACGGCCAAGTCGCCATCAACCAAACAGACCCTCCGTGCAAAGGACAAGGCAGTCAGGGAGGACCTGGCACAGGAGATTCAGAAGTCATTGGCCAAGGCGAACGAACATGAAATCTGTCAAACGCGGCTTGAACTTGAAAAAGTGCGCAAGACTTTGGAAGTTGCACTCTCCAAGCCCGTGCAATGGGAAACCCAACGCATAAAAAACCTCTTTGGCGAGGTGGAGGAGACTCGCATTGATACCGGAAAAGATAAGAGACGCCGGTTGCAGGAACAGGTCAAACAGTTGGAATCGAAACTCCTTCGCGCAAACCAACGCGATGCTGACATTGATACCACGGCCCGCAGACTTGCAAATTGGGATCCATACGACCAGAACGCCTCGGCCAATTTCTTCGATCCTGAGTGGATGTTTGGAATTGTTTCTGGATTTGATGCGTGCGTTGGTAATCCACCATATCGGATGCTCCAGCCCCACAACACTGATCAATCCGATCTGGACTATTTTCGCGAGCATTATGTCTCAGCAGACTTCAAGATAGAGTTGTTCCATCTCTTTCTGCAATGTGGCACCTCATTGCTTCACGATTCTGGATGTCTCGCATTCATCGTGCCCAGCAGCCTGCTAAACAATGTTTACGCCGAGAAACTCCGAAGGTGGTTAATGGATCTATGCATCATCAGGACAATCGCGGTTTCTCCAACTCATGTATTTGCCCAGGCAGATGTCCATACTGCGGTTGTTGTTTTCACGCGCGAAATATTGGCGAAGAAACGTGAGGACAATTTGGTGGCAACCACAACGGAACTCACGCCCCAGTTTGCTCGGTCGCCCGGTGAATACGGTAGGACTCTACAGGCTCGGTTCGCTACACTTCCAGGGTCCGTATGGAACATTCTCCTAAACGAGAGCAATGGCGGATTGATTGAAAAGCTGAGAAAAGCGGGACCAACGCTTGAGTCAGTCTCGAAAATCAACCGCGGCCTTATTACGGGAGATCGGAAGCGGTATTTCTCGGAAAAGAAGCTAACAGAAAAGCACATTCCAATACTCACAGGCGCTGACGTAGAACGATATTCAACAAAAACTCCTTCAGAGTTCGTATTGTTCGAGCGTCCCGATTCAGCCGGTGGTTGCTGGGACGAGGATGTTCACCTCGCTCCGCACAAGCTGGTTGTTAGACAAATTGGCACGAAGCCAACGGCGAGTTTCCTAGCAAAACCAATCGCCGTTACAGGAAATATTTTCACGATTCGCAGTGCATCACGAATTCAAGATCTGTTCTTACTCGGAATTGTGAACTCAAAACTTGTCGAGTTTTTTTGGAAAATCATGTTCTCCGACTTCAAGAGCACCTTTCCCCAAGTCACAATTTTCAGTCTGTCTCAGGTGCCAGTGGCAGGCACGCGAACAAATAGCCAAGGGCCAAACTTTGCCAACGACCGACTTGTAGCCCTCGTCGAAGAAATCCTTACAGCAAAGCGCAAGAATCCCACTGCGGATACGAGCGCTTTGGAGCGAGAGATAGACAAAAAGGTCTATGCCCTCTACGGTCTGACACCCGAGGAAATTACAATGGTAGAGGCTCAAACATGATTTCCAATGATTGAAGACCGACCCGGCCGCAATAAGCCGGATGCCACCAAATGCCCACACACGACATCATAGATAACCGCAAGGAAAAGCTGGTTGACCATATCAACCGCATCCTGTCGTCCACGGAGTCGGCGCGGTTTGCGGTCGGTTATTTTTTCCTGTCCGGGCTGGAAAGCATCGCCCACCGGCTGGCGGACGTGAAAGAATTGCGGCTGCTGATCGGCAACACGACGAACCGCGAGACGGTGGAGCAACTGGCCGAGGGCTACCGGCGGCTGGAATTGGTGGCCGAGGCGGCGGAAGCCGAGGCGTATCCCAAACGCACGGACACCAAACGCATTGCCGGCGAAACGGCGGGCAACATCCGGTCGGCCATCGAATTGATGGATCAAACGGATGCAGCGCAGGCGGTGGTGACGACGCTGGTGCGGATGGTGGAAGAAAAGCGGCTCAAGGTGAAAATCTATACCAAAGGCCGGTTGCACGCGAAGGCTTACATTTTTGATTACGGCAAGGTGTTTGATAAAGGCGGCAAGCCCGTCGAGCGGCACGAGAACGGCCTTGCTATCATCGGTTCGTCGAATCTCACGCTGTCCGGCGTCACGCACAACACGGAGTTGAACGTCCTGGTGCAGGGCAATGACAATCACGCGGAATTGGGCAAATGGTTCGACGAGCTTTGGGACGAGTCGCAGGATTTCGACGAGGCGTTGATGCAGGAAATGAAACAGTCCTGGGCAGTCGCGTCAGTCCGTCCCTACGACGTTTACATGAAGACGCTCTACACCCTGGTACGCGACCGGCTCGAAGGCGAGGACGACAAGGACATCTTGTGGGACGACGAAATCACGAAGCGACTGGCCGATTTTCAGAAGGTGGCGGTGCGCCAAGCGGTGCAGATCGTCAAGGACTACGGCGGCGCCTTTGTGGCGGACGTGGTTGGCCTGGGGAAGAGCTACATCGGCGCGGCCATCGTGAAACATTTCGAGCGAACCGACCATACGCGTGCGCTGATCATCTGCCCCGCGCCGCTGGTGGTGATGTGGGAGCGATACAACGAGGTGTACCAACTCAATGCGCGGGTGCTTTCAATGGGTTTTCTGCGCGAGGAAGACGATGGCGCGGTGAACATGCTGCTGGAAAATGTGCTCTACAAGGACCGGGATTTCGTGCTGATTGACGAGAGCCACAACCTTCGCCATCGCGATACACAGCGGTACAAGGTGGTAGAGGCGTTTCTCAGCACAGGCCGGCGCTGCTGTTTCCTGACGGCCACGCCGCGCAACAAGAGCGCGTGGGATGTTTACTCCCAAATCAAGCTGTTCCATCAGGACGACAAGACGGATCTGCCGGTTGACCCGCCGGACCTGAAGCAATACTTCAAGCTGATTGAAGACGGCCAGCGAAACTTGCCGGACCTGCTGGCAAACATACTCATTCGCCGCACGCGCAATCATATCCTGCGCTGGTATGGCTTTGATTCCCAAACGCACCAGCAGGTTGACGCGTCTCAGTTCCGCGATTACTTGGACGGCAGGAAGCGCGCGTACGTGATCGTCGGCGGCCGGCACCAGTTTTTCCCGAAGCGCGAGCTGGACACCATCACCTACAGCATCGAAGACACGTACCGGGGCCTGTATCAGGAGTTGCTCGGCTATATTGGCAAGCCGGCAGATAAAAAGCATAAGAAGCCACGGCGCACCATCGAGCCTAAAGGCGACGAGCTAACCTACGCCCGGTATGGCTTGTACAACTACGTCCCTACCGACAAGCAGAAGCGTGAGCCATACGCCAGCCTGCACCGCGCTGGCACAACGCTCCGCGGCCTGATTCGCATCCTCCTCTTCAAACGATTTGAGTCGAGCGTGTTTGCGTTCAAGGAGACTGTCCGCCGACTGCTTCTGGTCCACGAGCGGTTCTTGCAAGCGCTGGAGCAAGGCTTTGTTCCTGCGGGCGACGAGGCACAAGCGATTCTCTACGAACCGAATCAGGCCGAGGAACAGGACTTGATGGACGCGCTCCGGCAGGTGTCAGGCCGGTACGACATCGCCGACTTTGATCTGCCGCGCCTCAAAGCGGCCATTGCGCACGATGTGAAGTTGTTCAGAAAAATCCTGGAGTGCGTCAAGCCAATCACGCCCGAGCAGGATGCCAAGTTGCAAAAGCTGAAAGAATACCTAGGCAAGAAGCCGCTGAAGGATGGGAAGCGGTTGATCTTCACGCAGTACGCCGATACAGCGAGATACCTCCATGACAATCTAAATCCGGGCGGCAAGCGGGACGACATTGACGTAATCTTCAGCGGCGACAAGAGCAAAGCGCGCGTCGTGGGGCGGTTCGCGCCGAAGGCAAATCCGGAATACAAATTCACCCCAGGTGAGAAAGAGTTGTTCACGGTGGTTGCAACGGACGTATTGGCCGAAGGCTTAAACCTTCAGGACTGCGACAATATCATCAATTACGACCTCCACTGGAATCCGGTCCGGCTGATTCAGCGGTTCGGGCGCATTGATCGCATCGGCAGCGACCACGATGTCGTGCATGGTTTCAATTTCCTGCCGGAAACCGGCCTCGACAAGAATCTCGGCCTCAAAGACAAACTGCATAACCGCATCCAGGAAATCCACGACACCATTGGCGAAGACTCGGAGATTCTCGATCACACCGAGAAGTTGAACGAGGAAGCTATGTTCGCGATTTACGAGATGAAGCACGGCGGCCAGTTGAGCCTCTTCGAGGATGAAGGGGACGAGTTCCTTGACCTCAACGAGGCCGAGGAAATCCTCCGGCAGTTGCGCAAGGAGAACCCGGCCGAATACGAGCGCATCGCCGAACTGCGCGATGGCATTCGCGCCGCCAAGACCTCGACGCTAAAGGGCCAGTTTGTTTTTTGCGAAGCCTCATACCCCGAACGCGAAAACTCGAAGGGCTTCCAGCAATTGTTCCTGCTCGATGCAACCGGTGCGGTCGTGTCGAAAGACATCCCCAAAACTCTCGGCGCAATCAAGTGCGGGCCGGAACTAAAAAGCCAGCCGTTGCCGCCGGACTACAACGCCACCGTAATGCGGGTGCAACGCCAGTTCGCCGAGGAAGTTAAGCACCGACAAGCCGAGCGCACGCATACCCTGTCATTGAGCCACGGGCAGAACTATCTCTTGCGGGAGTTGCGCCTACTGTTCGCGGCCACCGCGGACGAAGATCAGAAAGCGATGATCAACGTGCTCGAAAAA
>JBAXTC010000369.1:0-7536 GCA_037130375.1 Verrucomicrobiota bacterium
CATTCGTCTTTTGTGGATTGATTTAAGCGCAGGCATCATCGGCACGGCGGGGGCCGGTCATCGCGAAAGCCCACCTGGCAAATCGTGCGCCGCCGGGGACAATCGGAATGATGTCTTCTGACTATTCCCCGATCACTCGATCAAAATGGCCGTGGCTTACTTTGCGGCGAGCGCGGCTTCGATGGCTGCGGTCACCTCCGGCGCGTCCGGGACGGTGCGCGGCTCGAAGCGTTTGAGTATCTTGCCGTCGCCGCTGATCAGGAACTTTCCGAAGTTCCATTTGATGTCACCGGGAAACGGCGACTCGGGGCCGGCGAGCGCAACGTAGAGCGGATGCCGTTTGGGGCCGTTAACGTCGATTTTGTCGAACAGGGGGAAGGTAACGCTATATTTGGTGGAGCAGAATTGTTTGATGTTCTCGTTGGAGCCGGGTTCCTGTCCGTTGAACTGGTTGCATGGGAAAGCGAGGACGGTGAAGCCCTTATTGTTGTATTTTTGGTAAACGGCTTCGAGAGCTTTGTATTGCGGGGTAAGACCGCATTTCGACGCGACGTTCACCACGAGGAGCACCTTGCCCTGATATGCCTTCAGCGAAGTGTCCTTGCCATCAATATCTTTGAGGGGAATGTCCTGGATGGGGGCGGCCGAGAGAGCGAGGGTCTGCATAATAATCAACGCACTGATGATCCAAATTGGTTTCATAAAAAGGACCATCAGCCAGGTTGGGGGGATTGTCAATCGCCGAAGCTAATGCCCAGGGCGCGCGCGGTTTGGACGATGTCACCGTTGGGCGGGACGGTGCGGAGGCGGCCTATCGCGGCGGAGAGTTTGACGGCAACAATGTCAGGGGGCTGCAGGGCAACCATCTGGCCGTATTTCTCCTCGGCAACGAGCTGCACAGCGCGCGTGCCGAAGCGCGTGCAGAGGAGCCGATCGAAGGAAGTCGGCGCTCCGCCGCGCTGCAAATGGCCCAGGACGCAGACCCGGGTTTCTTTGCCCGTGCGCTGCTCGATTTCGGCCGCAACGACGGCGCCAACGCCACCCAGCCGCGCCTCGCGATTTCTCTCGGCGTTGCCGGCGGTGACGTAGTCCTTCCCCTGCTCCCTCGCGCCTTCGGCGACGACGACGAGGGTGAAGTGTTTGCCCTCGCGCTCACGTTCCATAACCTTCGCGCAGACGGCTTCATAGCTAAACGGAATCTCTGGAATCAAAATCACGTCCCCGCCGCCGGAGATACCAGAGTGGGCGGCAATCCAACCGGCATAACGGCCCATGACTTCGAGCACCATCACGCGGTCATGGCTTTGGGCGGTGGTCCGAAGCCGGTCCAAGGCGTCCGTGGCACAGGCGACGGCGGAATCGAAGCCGAAGGTGATGACGGTGGCTTCGAGATCGTTGTCGATGGTCTTGGGCACACCCACGACCGGCACGCCATGTTCAAAGAGTTGCTGAGCGATGCTCAGGGAACCGTCGCCGCCGACACACACCAGGGCGCGCAGGTTCAGCTTTTGAAAATTCGCCTTTGCCTGGTCCAGGATTTCGCGCGGGATGCTGGCGGCTTCGCCGTGGCCCGTCTTGGCGACAAACCGGCCCTTGTTCGATGTGCCGAGAATGGTCCCGCCGACGAAGAGCAATGCGTCCATTTCTTTGTAATCGAGCGGCTGGTAGCGCACCGGCTCGAGCAAGCCCTCGTAGCCATCCAGAAAGCCAATCGTGTCCCAGCCGCGTTTGCTCGCAGACTTGACGACGGCCCGAATGACGGTGTTGAGTCCGGGACAATCGCCCCCGCCAGTAAGAATGCCGATGCGTTCACGCATGGGTCGAGTGTGGCAAAAGAGAATCCAAAAGTCCAATGCCTTAATCCGGGAAACGTCGCTGAATTTGGTTTTTGCCACGCCGCCCGACGCTTTGTACGCTGTGCTGGTGATTTTAATGAAAGGAATAAAACTGTTCTTAAGCGTAGCAATTCTGGTTGGTCTGCTTGCGACGCTGTCGGCGGAGCGGGTTCTCGCTGCATCCAACACGGTCCCGGAGGTCAAGTTTTCGGGTGCAACCGCTGCGCCCGGTGAGCCGTTTAGTCTTTGGTATCTGACGCCCGCAAGAGTCTGGACCGAGGCCGTGCCGATCGGGAATGGGCGTTTGGGCGCGATGGTGTTCGGCGGGGTGATCCAGGAACGTCTGCAATTGAACGAGGACACGCTTTGGGCGGGCGGGCCTTACGATCCGGCCAACCCCGAGGCGCTGGGAGCGCTGCCGGAGGTGCGTCGGCTGATTTTCAATGGAAATTACAAGGAAGCCCAAAGATTGGTGAGCGAGAAGGTCATGGCGAGGCCGCTGCGGCAGATGCCTTACGAAACCCTGGGCGATTTGCTGCTGACCTTTCACGAGGTGCCGGCGGTGGAGAATTACCGGCGCGATTTGAACCTGGACACCGCCACCGCCACCGTGAGCTACAGCGCCGGGGGCGTTAAATTCATCCGCGAGGTTTTTTCGAGCGCGGCGGACCAGGTCATTGTGGTTCGGCTGACGGCGGATCGACCGGGCCAAATCAGTTTCAACGCCGAGCTGCGCACCCCGCAGAACGGAACCGTCGAGGCCCGCGGAGACACACTGGTCTTGCGCGGAACCAACGGAGAGGCGGAAGGGATCAAGGGCGCGTTGAGATTTGAGGCTCACGTTCGCCTCTTGAACCAGGGAGGCGCTGTGTCGGCGACCGCGAACACCCTATCGGTTGCAAGAGCTGATGTGGTCACTCTGTTGGTCGGCGCCGCGACGAGCTATAAGAGTTACAAGGATCTGAGCGGTGATCCCGGAAGAACTGTCTCAAATCAAATCAAGCTCGCCGCAAAGCGATCATTTCAGCAGATGCAGACGGCTCACGTGAACGCGCATCAGAAGTTGTTTCGTCGAATGTCGCTGGACCTGGGCACGAGCGAGTCGGTGAAGCTGCCAACGGACGAGCGCATCCGGCGATTCGCGGGCGGGAACGATCTCCAGCTTGCGGCGCTTTACTTGCAGTATGGCCGGTACCTGTTGATCTGCAGTTCGCGCCCCGGCTGTCAGCCGGCGGGCCTCCAGGGAATCTGGAACGAAAGCATGACTCCGCCCTGGGGTGGCAAATACACGATCAACATTAATACCGAGATGAATTATTGGCCGGCCGAGCCTTGTAATCTGGCCGAGTGCGTCGAGCCGCTGATTGAGATGGTGAAGGACATCAGCGAAACCGGGGCTCGCACCGCGAAGACAATGTATGGCGCGCGCGGCTGGGTTACGCACCACAACACCGACCTGTGGCGCGGCACGGCGCCGATCGACGGTCCGGCTTGGGGGATGTGGCCGAGCGGCGGCGCCTGGCTCTGCCTCCACCTGTGGGACCATTACCAATTCAACGGCGATAAGAATTACCTGGCCAGCATTTACCCGGTGCTGAAAGGCGCAGCCGAGTTCTTTCTCGACACGCTGGTCGAGGAACCCAGGCACAAATGGCTCGTCACAAATCCCTCGATATCGCCCGAGAACCAACATCCATTTGGGGCCTCGGTTTGCGCCGGACCGACAATGGACGAGCAGATTATTCGGGATTTGTTTTTGAACACGATTCAGGCTGCGGAAGCGCTGGGTGTGGACGCGGGGTTGCGGCAGCAACTGGCGGCAGCGCGGGCGCGGCTGGCGCCGAACCAAATCGGCAAGGCCGGCCAGTTGCAGGAGTGGCTGGAGGATTGGGATGGGGCGGCTCCCGAGCAAATGCATCGGCATATCTCCCATCTTTATGGGCTTTACCCGAGCGCGCAAATCACCCCCCGCCAAACGCCCGAACTCGCCGCAGCCGCGCGCGCCTCGTTGAACACGCGCGGCGACATCACGACAGGCTGGGCAATCGCGTGGCGCATCAACTGCTGGGCCCGCCTCCATGACGGAGACCGCACATACAGCATCCTGGAGCATTTGCTCGAACCTTCGCGCACCTACCCGAACCTGTTCGATGCGCATCCGCCGTTCCAGATCGATGGGAATTTCGGGGGCGCGTCCGGCATTGCGGAGATGCTGCTGCAGAGCCATGCCGGCGAAATCGAGCTGTTGCCGGCGTTGCCGAAGGCATGGCCGAAAGGGGAGGTGAAAGGGTTGCGAGCGCGAGGCGGGTTCGAGGTGGATATCGCGTGGGAGAACGGAAGACTGGCTCGCGCCGCGCTGCGCAGCGTGACGGGGAACAAGTGCGTCGTGCGCTATGGAGAAAACCGGAGGGAGCTTTCGTTGAAGCGTGGAGAACGTCGAGCGGTGGTGTTTTAGGCCGGTATTGGATGCGCTTTCGAGCCCACATTGCCGGCTCCGTTGACCAGAAGTCACTCAAAGATGCGGGCGAAGGCGGTTTCTACGACAATGGCGGCACGCGGGATGGCTGTCCCAACATCGTGCATGGCTACCCGTATGACTTTGGCCAACCGTTCGTCCCGGAGATGCTATCCGAAGGCAATCGCCCCAGCCAGCGCACCATGCATTACACGCAGGACGAAGACCAGGGGGTGACATTCCACTATCGCGGCCTCGACGAAAAATGCGCTTACTGCATTCGGTTCACGCTAGTGCGACCGTGGTACCAGGACCGCTATCGGAGTCGCATGAATCAGCGGACCGAAACCATCTATGCCGGTGATCGCGTGCTGGCCCGCGACCTGGAAGTCCCCGAACGCATGAGCGACTTCTTCACGTTTGCCATCCCGCGTGAAGCAATCCACAACGGGGAGTTGGTGGTCCGCTTTGAACGCGCACCCGACGTGGCCCACGGAAGCCGGATCGAGCGGGAAGTGTGGCGCAATACCGGCGGCTGGGGGACGATTGTTTCCGAGGCATGGCTCATGAAAGACCGTCGGAGCCGGAGCGCAATAATCCTCAATCCTTCAGCAACCACACTTCGCTGAGGCGTGATTGCTGTCGCCAGTTGAGATGAGCTTCGTCCGGGAGCGGGTCAAAGGTCAGGACCAGTTTGCCGTCTTTGAACAGGCTCGACGGCACGGGGAATTCCTTGAACTCGCCGATGTTGAGCCTGCCTTCCCGGGTCGGGGTCAGAAGCTGGCCATTGGCCCGCAACCGCGTCTGGCCGTAGCCGGTCAGGCGCACCCGATAGGCGGCTTGCGGATCGAGACGATGATACGCCACCCCCAGCGGCCAATCAATGCTGGTCTGCCAGGAGAGCCGCTTGCGACACAAGCCTTCGTCCCACCACCAGAAACCGGGATTGGGATTCTTGTCCATTGTCGGGTCGGTATTGAGACCCTCGCCGCGAATGACATGCGGCGATTTTGCGATGTTACCGACCTCATCGTAGAAGCTGCCCGCGCCGGGCTGCTCCCAGGTCCGAATCAGTTCGAGGGCTTGCCGTTTGTCCGCCTCGGCCGGCAGCTTGCGGATGCGGGCGAATTCGTCCTCCAGCCACCAGCGGTTGTTGAGCGGGTGATCCACAAAGTCGAGCACTGCCCCGCGTTCGTAGCCGCTGGCCTGGTAGAGCGGAACGCTGGTTTGCAGTTTAATTGACTCGAAGAGGTCAGCGCACAATTGACGAATGCGGGCACGCCACTGCTGCTCGACGGGTTGTGAAACGGCGCATTCGAGGACCGCGCGGGCGGCATCCATTGCGGCATCCGCCCCGCGCGCCGGAGCATCCGCCAAAACCTGATTCGCTTCGCGCTCCAGCTTGGACTCGTAAAGCAGCCGATGGCGGGTGTAGGCGTCGTAGTACGCGCGCAGCAGACAAAGTTGCCAGCGCCAGTTGTGCTGCAGATCGGGCGCTTGGCGTTCGAGCTGCTGCCACAGCGTCAAGGTGGCGTCCACGCCGCCATTATCAGCCAACGAACCCTGCCAGTTTCTTTCCAGAGCAAGAATGCCGTCGGCAGCCGATTCAGCGACCGCGGCCCCGAAGAAGCAGCGCGTGTATTCAAGCAAGATATCGCGTGGTTCGGCGTTGGGCTGCCAGCTCAGGCGGCTCCACACCGTTTTATCCACGTCGTCGTGGACGCCGTCGGAATAGGAGATGAACCCGCTGGTATAAGGACCGAAGTAATCCTCGATCAGCTTGTAAAACACCGCGCGTGGATTGGGCGATTCGCGGCCCAAAGTGAGGTTAAAGGCCGGATCCCACCAGGCAACCGGGTATTGGCAGCGGACTGTGTGGGTGATGTCCGGGTAATCACGAAAACCGTAGCGTTGGGGCAGGCGCGCCCGGGTTTGGGGAATGGGCGGACTGCTCGGGCCCGCAACCAGGCCGCCCAACCAGTCCGGCATTTTCTGGTTGATCCAGTTGTGGACAAAATCAACCTGCGGCTTCTCGAAGCCCTGCATCGAGAGCCAGATTTTGGCGCGCGGATGATATTTGACGAGCAGCCGCGAGAGATCCTCCAGGTAGGCCACCACCAACTCGGGTGCGTTATCGCCCGGATCGCCCCCGGGAAAGAAGACCGCGTCAAACCGGGGGCAGTCTCGAAACAATGCCTCGTGTTTGGCGAGCAGGTCCGCCCGCTTGGCGACGTTTGTAAGGGCGAAGTCGGCTGGAGCCCAAATCCAGTAGTCCATTTCGTAGCGAGCGCAGATTGCGCTGAACTTGCGGTTCATCACGTCGCGCGGCACGGGCATGTGCGGGCTTTTTCGCTCGTCCTGGAAGGGGATGCCCTCGACGCTGTTGGCGCCGAACAAGGCCAGCTCGCGGATGTATTGCTCGAATTGCTGGTCGTCCCAGCCGTCATAGCTGTTGGCGGTATGCCGATAGCCGAGCTGGTGGCCGCGAATGGGCAGGGCCGGAGCCGTGGCGATGTCGAGATCGACCGGGACACTGGCGGAGTCCTTGGCCCAGCTCAAGGACCGCAGCAATTGGCCAACCCCGAAGAGTGCGCCGCGCGAATCGGCTCCCTGAATCCATAAAACCGGTGGCTGCGTCCCCTGCCCTTCAACCACGAGACGAAAGCCCTCCGGTCGAAGCTCCGGAATATCCTGACCCTGACGCCGAGGCATGGCTCTGGGCCAGGCCGCGTCGCCCGAACCCGCGGAGATCGCGATCACGACGCCCTTTGGCGGCCAGGCAGTGCTCACCGGCCAGTTCCAGCCCGTGCGCTTCTTCACTTCCTCCACCAGCACGCGCGCGGCCGTCTGTTCGGCGGGCGCGAGAGTGCCCGAGCGAATGACGACGGTGGCATTCGACAGATCAAGCGTTGCTGGGGCGGCGGAGCAAATCTCCGGCAAACTCAAGCAAACGGCGAAGAGCATCAGGGCGACCGTCCATGCTCTTGATATTCGAGAAATGCGCGAAACCGACCGGTCGGCACAAGGCGCGTTGGTTTTCAGTGCGTTCACGCCTCTAGTCGAGCATCCCGGCCGCGATTGGTCAATACGGAGTTGGCCCTAACTTTGATTGGGTGCGCATCTTGCACCGCAATCCCTTCTTTATCCGTGCTATCCTGAAATCCGTGGTTTGCGATTTCGGGGCCGGGCGCGTTCAAGGTTCAACGGTTCAACGGTTCAAGGTTCAACGGTTCAAGGTTCAACGGT
>JBAXTC010000037.1:0-20817 GCA_037130375.1 Verrucomicrobiota bacterium
AGCACCGGTCCGATGGTCAGTGCTTGGGTCTCCGGGCTAGACTTTCCGGCGATCAATGCCAGGGCGTTGGGGGAGAACTTGCTCAGACTGCTTACCAAAGCGTCGATGGAACCGTCGGCTTGGAGTTGCTCGACTCGGCCCAGAGTGGCCAAGACGCGCTGGCGCAGCTTGTTGTCGGTGTGGACCGACTCGACCAATGCAGGTAGCGACAACAACGAACGCGTTTAAGGCGGACAAACATAGTGAGTCTTATTGGCACTCATTATTGCGGCATCAAATCGATAGAATCAATGATAAAGATGGGATTCTTAAGGGTAATATAATTGTGTGTTGGCACTACACAAATGCAGTTTTGCGGCAGTCCGTGCGGGGAATCAGCCGAAAACCTCAAAAAGTGTAGAAGATCGGCTATACGTAATCCGGGCTGCGGGTGGGAGACTCCGGTTGATTGGCGCAGTGATAAGTGGTTATGGATACGAGATCTCTCTGCGAACAGGCGAGAGCAGAGGCGGGTTTCGGTCGTTGGTGGAGGATAATGGCCAGGCGGGAGGCCTGACATGCGGCGCGGAGACAGGAGTCTTCGACTGAGGATTCGGAAGAAAGAAGACTCGCTGGGAGACCGGTAGCGCTGACTGCCGTCGGCGGCTACGGTTTCTTGAATTTGCCCTGCGCTTCGGTCCAAGGTTGAAAGTTTTCGTCCGCCCAGGCAGAATCGGCTTCGTGATCCGATTCTTGTTAGACCGGGCACATTATGAATGGAACCTTCGCTGGAATTTGGCCATCATTGCTGGCGGCGCTGTTTTATCTCGTGCCGAACGTGCTCATGGCCCAGACCAACCAAACCAATGCCGCCCGCTGGCTGGCGAAGTCCGAACTCGCCCCGCCTTTTGCTGTGCCCGAATCTCGAGCCGTCTGGGAAACCGAGCGCAAGCATCTGCGCGCTCGACTTTGGGAACTGCTGGGCAAGCTGCCGCCTCGGCCAAGGCTATCCGAGGTCAAGACGCTCTCCCGAGAAGATCGGGGAGATTACGCCGTAGAAAGATTTCAATTTGATAACGGTGCCGGCGCAACGGTGCCGGGGTATGTGCTCGTGCCGAAAAACCTGCCCGCCAAGGCTCCGGCAATCCTCTATTGCCACTGCCACGGTGGTGAGTATGAAATCGGCAAAGAGGAGTTGTTCCAAGCCAAACATACTCCGGAAGCGCCGGGGCCCGCGTTGGCCAGGCGCGGATTTGTCATCCTGGGAGTCGATGCTTATTGTTTCGGCGAGCGAAACGGCCAGGGTCCGGGCGGTCCGGCTGACAAGGGCGGTGCCGGCGAGCTGACGGCCAGCAAGTTCAATCTCTGGGTTGGCCGGACCCTGTGGGGAATGATGCTGCGCGATGACCTGATGGCGCTGGACTACCTGGCGTCGCGGCCGGAGGTGGATGCCAGCCGGATTGGGGTTATGGGCATGAGCATGGGGGCGACGCGATCGTGGTGGCTGATGGCGTTGGATGAGCGGCTCCAGACGGGGGTAGCCATCGCCTGCCTGACGCGTTACCAAAACCTGATTCAGCACGAGATGCTCAAGGCGCACGGTATTTATTATTTTGTCCCTGGCCTATTGAACCATTTCGACACCGAAGCCGTCGTGGCGTTGATCGCGCCGCGACCGGCGCTGTTTCTGAACGGCGGCGCGGACGGTGGTTCGCCCGAGGACGGAATCCACGCTATCGAATCAGCGGTGCGTCCGGCGTATCGGCTCTACGGCAAGGAGAACGCCTTCCAGAGTGTCGTTTACCCCGGCCAGGGTCATGTTTATACGCCAGAGATGTGGGACAAGACCCTGCGCTGGCTGGATGAGCGGCTGGGAACCGGCAGCCCCAGCCATCAGTAATCGCTGCGCTCGGGGGCTGACGAGTGACAATTGACGGGCATGAGCGCGAGCATCGCGTCAATCGTCGATTGCAAAATCGTCTGCTTCCCGAACAGGTTCCAACTACCTGAGCAGCTCCCTGATTTTTGCCGGGTCACTGGTTGGCGCATGGCAGGCGGTTGCGGTACAGAGATAGACTGCCGCGCCACCCTTGGTGGCCAAGGTTTTCGCAAAGGGATCGACGGCGCCGAGGTTTCCGAGCACGACCTTATTTGGCTGATAGACGGAGTGAATGGTTTTCAACAATGCGCGAGTTTCGGGTTTGGCAGGATCGCCGGCCACCACCACGCACCGGGGTTCCTGCAATGAGAAATCCAGCGCCTGCAACAGGAAGGGAACGGCTTGGGGGACTTGTTGCAGCCGGTTGGCGAACAGGCGCAAGCTTTTCTCGGCCGCTTCGGCAAACGTTTTGCGGCCGGTGGTTTTGCCGAGCTTCAATAGCTCCATGATAGCGACTGAGTTTCCGGAAGGCTCGGCGCCGTCGTAATCCTCTTTGACCCGCAGGATCAAGTCCTTCGTGCCGGGCGGGCTTTGCCAGAAGCCTCCGTTTTCCGGGTCATAGAACTTGTCGAGCATGGCTTCGGCGAGCACAATGGCGAAATCGAGGTGCTTGGGAGCAACCGTCGCCTCATACAGATCGATGACGCCCGACAGCAGGAAGGCGTAGCCCGCCAGCAACTGCACATGGTCTCGTTCGCCTTCCCGCCAGCGGTGAAACAACGTTTTGGTTGCGCCGTCCCAAAGGCTGGTCTGGAGGAAGGCGAGGTTCTTTTCCGCTGCATCGAGATACGTTTCATCGCCCAAAATGGCGTAAGCGCGCGCCATCGCGCCGAGCATCAGGCCGTTCCACGAAGCGAGCGTCTTATCGTCGCGATGTGGGCGAACGCGTTTGGAACGCGCCTCGAACATCTTGCTTTTCGCCGAAGCCAGCAAAGCTTTCTCCGCCTCGGACAAACCCGGATCGACGATGCTTAACACATTTTGGCCGGACAACGGATGGGGATGGCTGTGGTCCACAAAATTGCCCTGCTCGGTCACGCGGAAGTAGCGGCTTGTCACATTGGCTTCCTCGGGCGTGAGCAGGTGGGCCAGGTTCTCGCGCGTCCAGCAGTAGAACTTGCCTTCATGGCCTTCGCTGTCCGCATCTTCAGCGGAGTAGAAACCGCCATCGCGATGTGTCATATCGCGCAGCACATAGCCGAGTATGCCGCGCGCGACATCGGCGTAGCGCGGGTCGCCACTGACAAGGCAGGCGTCGAGATACAACTGCGCCAACTGCGCATTGTCGTAGAGCATCTTCTCGAAATGCGGCACGAGCCATTCGGCATCCACCGAGTAGCGCGCGAAACCGCCGCCAAGCTGGTCATGAATCCCGCCGGCGGCCATTCGGTCGCAGGTCTGCAGCACCATGCGCACAGCCTCGGGGTCGTTGAATCGTTTTCCGTAGCGCAGCAGAAACCGCGGCTGGCTCGGCTGGGGAAACTTCGGCGCGTTGCCGAATCCGCCATGAGGCGGGTCGTAGGATTCCTTAAGGAGCGCGCCGGCGTTCTGGAGGGTCGAGGATGTTAATACCGATCCCGATGCGTTTTCGTTGGTGACGCCCAACTGTTCCAAGCGCGCATGGATGGCAGCAGCCGAGTCGGCGAGTTCGACGCGGCGGGTGTCCCAAAGTTCATGGACTTGCTGCAGAACTTGGAGGAAGCCAGGCCGCCCATAGCGGTTATCCGGCGGGAAATAGGTTCCGCCGAGAAACGGCTCACGATTCGGCGTGAGAAAGACATTCAGCGGCCAGCCGCCCTGGCCGCTCGTTGCCTGAATAAAGGTCATGTAGATCTTATCCACGTCCGGCCGTTCCTCCCGGTCCACCTTGATGCTGACAAAATGCGCGTTAAGGAAGCCGGCGATTGTTTCGCTCTCGAAGGATTCGCGTTCCATGACGTGGCACCAGTGGCACGTCGAATAGCCGATGCTGAGAAAGACCGGCTTGTTCTCGCGTTGCGCTCTGGCGAAGGGTTCTTCGCCCCAGGCAAACCATTCGACCGGGTTGTGTTGGTGCTGGAGGAGGTAAGGAGATTTCTCGCGGGCCAGCCGGTTGACACGAGCGGGTGCGGCGATGGTGGAATGAGTGGTCACGATGCCTTTCGATGCAATTTAGTTGGTTCCTGGCGGCACGGGATCAAACCCGAAGCGCAAGCGAGCGCCAGGCAAGTTACCGCGGCGGTATCCATTTTAGCTATCATAGCCCGCAATCCGGTTCCGGCAAAGGTCAATCACCCGATTTTTCCATCGTCACCCCTTGCAGCCTGCGATAGCTTTGCCTCATGTTGTCTGCCAAGCCGTGGAAGCCAGATGCGATCATGCGCCTGTTATTGAGCGTATTCGTCTGCATTTTTGCCGGCTCGCTGTTGCCGTGCCTGTGGCGACACCCTATTGCCGGGGGAACCGCGGCCGCGAGATTTCTAGTGCCTCTGGCGGCCATCTCGATTGGTTGCCTGATAGCGACACTGGTTTTGATCAACAAACCCTGGCCGCTCGAGACCTTTGAGCGCCGTCTTTTCCTCGTGATGGTTCTCTTTTGCTCCGGCTTTTTCATCGGCGCCTTCGCGCATCGGCTTTCGGGTGATCGGACGGCGGAGAGTTCCATCGGGCGGATGATCGTTGGGACGCTGAGTTTTCAGGGTGCCGGAGTAATCCTGATGATCCACTTTCTGCGCGAGCATCAGATGAGTTGGACGGAAGCCTTCGGGTTTGGGAACCGCCGGGGTCGGGCCGTGCTGCTGGGAATCCTGATCGCGTTGATCTTTCTGCCCGTCGCCCGAGGATTGCAGCAGGCGTCCGCCCTGGTGATGGCCCACGTGCCGCACCTAAGTCTCCAACCGGAAGAACAATCATCGGTTCAGGCCCTGCGCGCGGCTGTCTCCTGGCAGAACCGGCTTGCCATGGGCGCCGCCTGGATTCTGCTGGCGCCCGTGGCGGAGGAAATCTTGTTTCGTGGGATTCTTTATCCCGCGATCAAGCAAGCCGGGTTTTTCCGCCTGGCGTTGTGGGGCACTTCGCTGCTCTTTGCTCTGGTACACGCCAATGTGGTCATCTTCGTCCCGCTCACGGTGCTGGCTCTCATTCTAACGGCGCTCTATGAGCGGACGAATAACCTGCTGGCACCCATCACCGCCCACGCCATGTTCAATGCGCTGAACTTCCTGACCGTTTTCCTCCAGGAAAAGATCGGCGGCTGAATCGCGCCAGGCCATTCGACGAGCCAGTATGAACGAATTTGAATTGATCCGCCGCCTGACGCGGTCGTTGCCCACTAATCCCTCGGTGGTGGTCGGCCCTGGCGACGACTGTGCGGTGCTCGATATGGGCCTGCCGGACCAGTTGCTTTTGTTCAAAACCGACGCCGTCGTGGAAGGCTTCCATTTCACGCCTGCGACGGCGCCGGAGAAGATCGGGCATAAGGCGCTGGGCCGATGCTTGAGCGATATCGCCGCCATGGCCGGAACTCCCATCGCGGCGCTGGTGACCATTGCTTTGCCTCGCGACTTCGATCCCACCTTTGTCGAGGCGATCTACGGCGGCATGAATGAATTGGCCCGACGCCACGAAGTAGCCGTTGTCGGAGGCGAAACGACCACCAACCCAGGCGGCACGCTCATTTCCGTCGCACTGCTGGGCTCGGTGCCGCGGGGCAAGGGCGTGTTGCGTTCTGGCGCGGAGGCGGGCGACGCGATTTTTGTCACCGGCGAACTGGGCGGTTCACTGGCCGGCAAGCATCTCGAATTCGAGCCACGCCTGGCCGAAGCGCGATGGCTGGCGCAACATTTTCCGCCTCACGCCATGATCGACATCAGCGATGGCCTCGCGGGCGACCTGCGCCATCTATTGACCGCCAGCCGGGTGGGGGCCGAACTGCTGGCGACCTCGATTCCGATCAGCCGGGAAGCCCGCCTCGCGGCCAAAGCCCGGGCTTCCGCCAAACCACCATTGCTTGCGGCGCTGACCGACGGCGAGGATTTCGAATTACTCTTCACCGTCGCCAGTCGTGACGCGGTCTCGTTGCTCGATGCCTGGCGGGAACAGTTTCCCAAGCTGGCCATCACCTGCATCGGCCGAATCAAGGCGGGCGAGGGCATCACGATTCGGGACAAACACGGCGCGCGACCGTTGTCAGCTCATGGGTACGTTCACTTCGCATAGCCCCGCCGAGACCGCGGCCCTCGGTGAAGCGTGGGGCCGCGACGCGCAGAGCAGCCTGGTCATCGGGCTGTGCGGTGACCTGGGGGCCGGGAAAACGCAACTCGTCAAAGGACTGGCCCGCGGCCTGGGTTGTGTGCAACTGGTCCGTTCTCCCACCTATGCGCTCGTGAATGCTTACGCCGGCGGGCGGCTGCCATTGTTCCATCTGGATTTGTACCGCCTCGAGACCCGCGATCAAATCATCGCCGCTGGCCTCGATGAGTATTTGAAACCTGATGGCGTCACGGTCATCGAATGGGCCGAGCGCTGGTTTGGAGTGCCAGGACCGCAGACCGCGGACCACGGGCCGCAGACTGGCGAAAGTCCCGAAGCCTGCCCTTGCTTCGGGCACTTTCGCTGGGTCCACATTGACGTCCTTGGCGAGATGGAACGACTCATTACTTATGAAGATCCTGGCGCTTGAGTTTTCATCGCCGCAACGCAGCGTCGCTATCGTCCAAACCATTGGCAATGCCCAAACCGCGCCCATTTCTTCCCACGAGGTGGTGGACACCGCCGCGCGCTCTGCGAATGCGTTGGGCCTGGTGGAGCGCGCTTTGTGCGCCGCGCAGGTTGATCGCGCACAAATCGAGTGTGTGGCGATCGGTCTTGGACCCGGCTCTTACTCGGGCATTCGTTCCACTATCGCATTGGCGCAAGGCTGGCAGCTTGCGTGCTGCGTGAACCTGTTGGGCATCAGCAGCGCTGAATGTCTTGCCGCCGAGGCCCAAGCCGAAGGCATCCTGGGGCAAGTCCACGTGGTGATCGATGCGCAACGCAACGAGTTTTATCTGGCCACCTACGACCTGGGCGCGGATGCGCGGCGTGAAATAGAGCCGCTACAACTGGCCACTTTGGCGGAAGTGCGTGCCCGCGATCAAACCGGCGGCATCCTGCTCGGACCGGAAGTGGCCAAATGGTTTCCGAATGGCCGCGTGATCTTTCCACGTGCTGCCACATTGGGCCGCCTGGCCTTGCGGCGAAATGATTTTGTCCCGGGCGAAAAAATGCAGCCGATCTACCTGCGCGCGACCCAATTCGTCAAAGCCCCGCCACCACGCATCCTACAAAAAGGTATCAGCCGCTAATCCCGTTAGGTATCAAATCATTCGCCCCAGCTTGAGTGTTCTGATTCAAGGACTGATGGGCGCTGAGAGCACGCGGGCGCGAAATCAGAACTCCACGAGCGTGCTCCATTCTGTCGCGGTTTGGGAAGCGGCGGCAGAACGGGCTTTTAACTTCTGCCCCGAAGTGAGCCTCACCGGCTGGGAATACTGCAGAGCGTCGGGCGCCACTGCGCCGCCCGGCAATCTTGGATCGGTTCCCGTCAGAGTGTAGTAGATCATTCCCTCCCGCGAGGACAAGCGGAGCAAACCATTTTGAATTTGCCCGGTTGGGGCGTCTGTTTGGGGAAACAAACCGCGTTGCCGGAAGAGTTGGATGAGCACCGCCGGCCGCTGGGGAAAATACTGTGAAAGAAGCCGGTCCACTTCGGGTCGCCAATGAACATCAGGCTTGTAAAACTCGTAAGGGCCTGCCTTGTAAGGGTGGATATCACGGCGGTAGCTTCCCCAGCGTGCGGATTCGGCAACCAGGGGTTTTTCGAGAACCTGCGCGAGAGCCTTGTACCGCTCGGTCGCCGGCTTCGCCGTCAAGGGGCCACCATTGAGCAGCAGCTTTTGGACGCGATCTGCAAAGAACATCCGATAGTCCACATTTTCGGAGAGCTTATGAAATAGCCGGGGCGGACTCTCATCATCATCGAAGTCCATCGAGTTAGCGTCGATTCCCTCCAAGGTTCGCTCGCCGTCCCAGACCAGGAACCGATATTTGCCGTTGGCGCTACGCCTGCGGCCGGCATACCAGTTGGAACTGCGGTCCCAGTCGGCGTTGCCACCATAACAATTCAGGATCAAGTAGTCTGTCAGCTCCTCTAAATCGACGTATTCCTGGAACTGCCGGTAGTTTCCATCGTCGCGCAGACCTGAGTTTGCGAGAAGCATCAGTTGATGCCAGACAGTCTTGTCGCCGGACAGGATTTTTTCTGCTTTCATGGAATCAAACTCTTTGCGGCCTCCCCCTTCATTGGCTGCCAGGAATGGGGCGTTGGGCCGCTCGCACAAATTGTACACGCCCCAATAAAGGCCGTTCAGGTACAAATGGACATAGCGTCCGCGAGCAGACGGGTAGCCCATTGCGAGAAAGCTCTCCCGCATCCACTGGTCGCGCGCATACTCGGCCCGGCGGCGCTCCTCGGAATTCCAGTGCAGCCAGGAATTGTTGTTGCCGCTCCGGAGAATCACTGTGTCGAAGTCAACCACCCCATCCGTGCCAAAGAGCGGGAACAGCAATTTGGCAGGTCCGTAATCCTTCTTGAACAGCAGCCGCAAAGAGTGTTTGGGTGATTCCTCTGGACGCCGGTTCCATCCGCCCTGAATGCGCAGACCGCAGTTGATCCGAAACCCGGCTCCGCGGTTCGGTTCGATCATCTCGACTGAAGCAGGTCTTTCCCAGGCGGAACCATTGGTCATGGGATGGGTGTAAATGCCGGTGACGGGATCGAAGAGGTTCGACCGGTCGGTCACGATCGAGATGGAAGGAATCGACAGCAATCCTTCCCGGAGCCGCTGCTGATAGGCCGGGTCGTTCACGATTTCAGCCGACATGGCGTAATGCGCTGGAATGACCGAGTTGGAGCGCGCCCCCCACGAGACGGGGAACTGTTCGCCAGTCTGTTTCTCGACGTCTGAAAGGAAAATATAAGTTCGACATTCCAGGTCGCTCGGCGCGAATTGGGTTCTCAGGGCAACTGCGCGGACTACGGTGGTGGTAGTAATGGGAATGGCGCGGGTAAAGCGGGTTCCATGTGTGGCGGACGGAGTCGATCCGTCAGTCGTGTAGTACACGGTCGCCCCTTGGGGGTTGGCTGAGAGGACCAGCTTAAAGGCTGAATCGACGAAACCGCTCGCACGGCTGAAATTCACGGGGCCCACCAGCCCCAGAAGGCCCTCGCCATTGGGAGCGCCCGGGGTGGGATGTGGAAAGTAGCGATGGGTCTGGGGCGGCGCTTGAAAATCCCCGGCAGACCGAATGGCGGCCAGGGGCAGCCCGTAGGAGACATCCCTCCGCTGCGGCGGATATTTGGGAAAGAAATCCTGCGCCACGGTCATCCCGTCCGGCCTCACCAATGCGAGATACTCGCCTCGCTCGCGGAGTTTGAAGTTGGTGTGGAGGTCCGCAGCCGCATTGGTTCGGTCCTTCCCGGAGGCAAAAATGACACGGTAGTGGCCAGGGCCGAGTGTAAAGGAGGGGAATCGCCACTTGGTGAGTCTATGAAAGGTATCCGTCAGATACCAACCCTGGAGGTCAACCGTATTGGTTCCCGGATTATACAATTCAATCCAATCCGAGTGGTCGCCATCCTGGTCACGGATGCCGGTGCCGTTGTGGGCGCAGACCTCGTTCAGGGCGATGGTGGGTTGCGCGGGTTCGTGCCGTTTGAGGTAGGTTTGAGTCACGAACAGTGCCAAGGCCAGCACCGCCAGGATGAGCATGAACGCGCCCGACGAAAGCGAAAAGGAGGCTTGCTCGTGAGGTTCGGTCATTGGGGCTTCCCGGTCTCAAGAGCCGTCCAAACAATCCAAGCCGCTGACATATTTGGACATGCGGGTGACGCGATAGGGCAAGGCGTTAGCGATTTCCTGGGCGCCTTCCCAGTGTGCGTTGTCGAACTTCAATTCCAAAACGCGGCAGGGAAATTTAGGAGACTTGCACAGAAACATGTTGTGCGCCGGTCGAACCCGCAGGAATTCGAGGTCGGAATCCAGCGTGATGCGGTAATTTGCATCTGCGGAACGATAGTAAGCGCGGTGGTAACGGTTGAGCAGGGTGGGTTGAAGGTGGGCCAGTTGATGGCGCACTGCGCAGGGCAAGTCAGAATCGAGAAGGGCTTGCCGCAGTTTGTGGGCGGCGAACGTCGAGTCCAACGTGAAAGGTTTGAGAGCAAAGGACTGCTTGGTTCCCAGCAGGCCACGTTTGATTTTGAATTCCAACACCGGCCTCGAGAGGGCGCCGAAGAGATCCCCATACCAACGGATGCGGACTTTGGTTCTTTCCACGGCGCCTTCCAGGTTCATGAAATAGAGAGGCAAAGAGGCGGAATCCAAGTAGATGTTGTTGACGGGGCGCGGCTGGAAGACGCCGGAGAACCTGCCCGGGTTCAACCTGATGCAGGCCTGGACGTTGCTCGAGAACTCTGCGGGCACCAGGAACTTTCGCTCGTACCGGTAGCGAGCGAGTTGGGAGTCGGCCGGAGGCATGATTCAGGCGCCCAGGCCGCGCTCCTCCATGTAGCTCACGCGGATCGAACTGGTCAAGGCGCGCAAACGGCGGTTGCAGGTCTCGAGCTGGGCAAGGCTGACGAATTGAACGCGGAACGAAGCTTCGAATGCCTCCGGCGTTTCGTCCAAACGGGTCAGGAGGCTGCCCGAGGCGTGAGCCGCCAAAACCTCTGCAATCTTCGCCAGATCGATATCAGCACCCGCCGGGCTGGAAACTGTCAGGAAGAAATTGGGCTTCTGGCTCTTGCGCCGGACCAGTTGCTTCAAAGCGATAACTCCGATAATCAGGCCGAAAGCCAGGACTGTGAGCAAAGTCTGCCCGGCGCCGAACCCGAGACCCAGGCTGATCGCCAGAAAGAGATAATTGAGTTCTTCAGGTTCCTTGATGGCCGCGCGAAATCGGATGATCGAGAGCGCGCCCACCAATCCCAAGGAGAGCGCCAGAGACGACTTGACGATGGAGATGATCAGCATGGTCGTCATCGCCAACCCTACAAAGTTTTGCGCGAACATGTCGCGATTAGAGAGAGTGCTGCCAAATTTCACATAAACGCGACCGAGAACGAAAGCGAGCAACGCAGCCAACACCATGTTGAGAATAAACTCGTTCAGTGGGATTTGAGCTGACTGAGTGGTGAGGAACTCTCCGAAGGAATGACGGTTAGGAACCATAAGGTTTGAACCGCAGATTGTCAGTTGCGCAAAACGTTGTCACGTTTTTTCTGCAAAATCGTCGAGCGCCACACCCCACACTGCCTGCTTGCCACTTTTTCAGGGTATTGGTATTGAACCTACCAATGAATTTGAGTCGAGGCAGCCCATAAAGCCGTCCTATGGAGATCAGCACCATCGGGCGCCCACGCAATGTGGGCTGGGTGCGGGCAGCGGCGCTGCTCTACGGTGATTGGGGCACGAGCAAGGCCTACGTCATCGGGCTGGCGCTCAGCGCGGTCGGATACGCCGCTTTGCCGCACCTGCTGGCGGTCTGCTTTGTCACCGCCGTCGTCGGGGTCAACTACATCTGGGTCTGCCGGTGCTTCGCCACAGGTGGCGGTGTCTATGCTGCGGCGGGCCTGCACTCGCGACGCCTGGCGATGGTTGGCGGTCTGCTGCTGCTGGCGGACTACATTGTTACCGCCTCGTTGAGTTGCCTCGACGCCTTCCATTACATCGGCTTCGACCAAGTGCAGGCCAAGAAGTGGGCCATCGGCTCGATTTTCCTCATCGGTGCGCTGAATTTCTTTGGACCGAAGCACACCGGCAGTATCGCCATCTGGCTGGCGCTGCCGGTATTCGCAATTGTGATTGCCCTCATCATCGGAGGGGCGCCCCATCTGAAGGAATTCCATCCGCAATTGCCCACGGGCGGAGTATGGCATAACTGGGTTGCGTTCGTGGGCATGATTCTGGCGCTCTCCGGCGTCGAGGCGGCCGCCAGCAACACCGGCGTGATGAAGTTGGATGCCGATGCCGCCCTGGACCGGCCTTCGGTGGGTCTGACCTCGCGGCGGGCGGTCACCACCGTCATGCTCGAAGTGGTCATCGTCACGGCGTTGCTCAGCGTGCTGGCCATGTGTCTGCCGCTGCCCGCCGACCAGTTGGACGCCCGCAAGGCGGACATGCTGCGCTACATGGGGGAGACTTTCCTCGGGCCGTCGTTTGGCCAGGTGGTGGGGTGGGTGTTCGCGCTGCTGCTGCTCTCGGCCGTCAATACCGCCATCGGCGGCATGGTCGCGCTGCTTTACGTGATGGCGCGCGACCGCGAACTCCCGGACACTTTCGTGCAGCTCAACCGCTTCGGTGTGCCGTGGGTGCCGTTGATCGCGGCCACTGTTTTGCCCGTGGTCGTGCTCGACGTGGGCGACTCGGTCGAATCGCTCGCCAGCCTCTATGCGATTGGCGTCGTCGGCGCCATTGTGCTTGATATCGGTTCGTGCGCCTTCGCCAGCACGCTGCCACTGACCCGGCGTCAGCGCCGCATCATGAAGCTCACCGTGGCTCTCCTGGCCGCCATCTGGCTGACCATCGCGCTAAGCAAGCTCTACGCCCTCCTGTTCGTGGTCGTCGTGCTGGCGGTGGGTCTCGCCATCCGTGAATACACCCATCGTCAACACCGCCATGCCGCCGCGGCATCCTTTCCGCCGCAAACGATTCCTGCTCCCACAACAGAGCCCGTGGCCGTCACGCCGGCATTCCTGGGCCAATTCATCCTGGTCGCAGCCCGCGGCTGGACTCCGGCGCTGCAATTTGCTTTGGAGGAAAGCCGCATCCGCGATGCTCAACTGCTCGTGCTCTATATCCGCGAGGTGGCTGTGAACATTGATATGGGCAACAACTGGCAGGACGACCCGCAGGCCAAGGGGCTCTTCGCGCGCCTGGAATCCGAGGGTCGGTCCTTGAAAGTGAACAAACTTTACAGCGTCAGCGACTCGCCCGCCGACACCATCATCGACATCGCCGCGACCTTCGGCGTGGACACGGTGGTGCTGGGCGGCAGCCGGCGGGCGACCCTGGTCAACTTGCTCAAGGGCAACGTGGTCGCCCGCGTTGCCGCCAACCTGCCGGAGTCAATGCATCTGATTGTCATCGGGTGAATTTCGCTCCCCCAGAGATCGGTGTTGCCGCCGCCTGCTTTTGGCGCAATGATGGGCTCGATATGAACGCTAAAACTCTCACTGTGGTTGCCCAGATCAAAGCCAAGCCGGGAAAGGAAGGCCAGGTGCGCCAGGAACTGCTGTCGCTGGTTGCCCCGAGCCGCAAGGACGCCGGCTGTGTCAATTACGACCTGCATCAGGCCGTGGATAATCCGGCGATGTTCCTGTTCCACGAGAACTGGACCAGCAAAGCGCTCTTGGATCAGCACCTGCAGAAACCGGATTTGCAGGCGGCGTTAGGCCGCATCGGCCAATTGGCCGCCGAACCGCCGCAGATTACGCTTTGGGAAAAGATCGGTTAGTGGAACCGAACGGATTACCGTGCGCTGACCCTCAACCCGAACTTCTCCGGCGCGCCGGCAAACGAGAGAATTCCTTTTTGCGCTGAGACGCCGAGGTAAGGGTCGTTGGTGATCAGGATATTACCGTCCACGTCGAGATAGTCGCACAACTCGGCGAGGTGCGCGGCAGCGCTGATGAGGATGCTACTCTCGATCATGCACCCGAGCATGGTCTTGAGGCCTGCCTTGCGGGCCGCCTGCAATGCAGCGAGGCCGGCGCTGATGCCGCCCGTCTTGACGAGCTTCACGTTTGCGCCGTGGAAACATTCCGCCGCCTGGGCCACGTCCTTTGCCAGATGATAGGATTCATCCGCGAAAATCGGCAGTGGCGAACGTTGCTTGAGCCAGGTCCAGTCTTTGGTGGACGTGGCCGCCGGCATGGGTTGCTCGACAAACTCGATGTGCCCGTCTCGAGCCAGCCACTCGATCATCTCGAGAGCCTGCTCTTTTGTCTTCCAACCTTCGTTGGCATCCACCCGCACCGTCTTGGTCGGCGCCACATCGCGCAGCGCCTGTATATTCACCTTGTCGTCTGCCACGCCGACTTTCACTTTCAAGACCGGGTAAAGCTCCGCCTCGATAACCTTCTTCCGGATTACGTCCGGCTTATCAATCCCGATGGTGAACGAGGTGAGATGGTGGTTTTCCCGGAAGCCAAGGTCTAGAAAGTCGTAAATCGCCTTCTTCGCGCGTTTCGCCGCGCCGTCGAGCAGGGCGATGTTGAGCGCGCACTTGGCGGCCATGTCATGCGGCGAGAGCGTGTCCAGATAGGTCATGCTCCCCTCGACATCATTGAAAGAAAGACCGCGCGCATCCACTTTCTTGAAGAACGCCTGCACGGTGTCCACCGACTCCTTGTAGCGGGCCGTCGGCGCGGCTTCGCCCAGCCCAACTGTCCCGTCCGCGCCCGTCAACTCCACCACCACCACCTTGAAAATGTTCGTGCCGCTGCCCCGGGCAATGGTCCAGGTGTGGGCGAGTTGTAGATCCAGCCTGCTGAAATTCAGTTTCACAGCAGAAAGAAAAGCCTAAATCAGCCAGCGACGCAACACGCTTGTTTCGGCTTGTTTCGGCGGGAGGACGGATTTACGCACCTCACAAACCATAACCGCCGATGGCAATCGGCGCACTTTTCTTCAGTCACAGGAGTCACCCCAGACTGCCGTCCGCGGCTGCGCTTTGATTGGCTCCGACCTGGCGGTGCGGGCGGGCTGCATAATTTCCATTGCATTTGGCCCGGTTCAGGGCAATTTGAAGCATGGCTCCCGATCAAGAACCTGAACACGGAACTGCATCGCCCGAACGAGCTGGAACATCGCAACCCCGGCGAAGGGGCCGGCGCGCCGGCCGTGGACGCCGAGGCCCCGGGCCGCGGCCATCCCCTCCGCCCGCGCAGGAAACCCCGCCACCGGCTGAAGAGCCAGCGGAACCAATTCAGCCGCTCTCAGAACCAGCTCCGCTGGAGGGCGGAATAGAGACCTCCCCCATCCGCGAACCGCGAGCCGCATCGCCGCCTCCGCCGAGGCCGATCGTGGACGAACCCCATCGCGCTCCACATATCCGCGAGCCGCGGCCGATGGTGGACGAGCCCCATCGGGCTCCACACATTCGCGAGCAGCGGCCGTCGTCACCGGCGGCTCCCGCATCCGTTCAGCAGGCGATCGAAGAGGTCAACCGCATTATCGAGACCCTGCGCGGCACACTCGACGACATGGAGGAGGTGTTGGAGACCCTGGAATTGGCTGAGCGGCAGCAGAACGCCGACGAGCAGGAGATCGAAACGCTTCGCCGTGGCTTGCGCCAATTGCACCGGCCTCGCGAAGGCGCGCCTCATCCGCCGCGGCACTGAAATCGGCTCAAGGTCGTCAGAGTTGAAACGCGCCGGTTCAGAACTGCACCCGCGTTAAGCTGATTACATATCGGCGGTTTGGGCCAGCGGTCGCTTGATGCGGCAGGTTTTACTTGCCCGGGGATCATCGGCTGCTAGGCTGCGGGCATGATTATAGAATCCGGTTCCCTGCTGGCAGCGGTGCAAGCAGCAGCCTGCAACAGGAGATTATATGGCGATTGATGTAGAGAAGATTCTGCGCCCGATCGACAACCCGGTCCCGCCATTTCCGCCCAAGTACATGATGCTGGCAGGCGGCGAGGAGATGATCATTCGCCAGGTCAGCCGCGAGGACATCCCGGACATTCTGTGCCACGTCGAGCCGCTCCTGCACGTCGAGCGGGATTATTATGACGTGGTGGCGGCCCGGCTCATCAGCGAGCTGCTGGCCTATTATCGATACAGAGTTCAAGACGAATACGTGCTCGTCGCACAGATCAACGGGGAATTGGTCGCAGTCGTGAACGGCCGGCTGCTGAACAAGGATGTCGGCATGTCCTATCACACGGTGGCGTTGCGGCGCGGTTTGCGCGTGGGCGCCCACGCCTTTGCGGCCAAGATGGAGTATCACCTGGATATCATCGGCCAGAAGGAAGTTCTGATCGTTGCCGAATCACCCATTGGTTTTCGTCGATGGATGATCGAGTATGGCCTGGAGAAGCGTTTCAGCATCGCGCACGAATTGGGCGGCGTGCCTTCCTGGGCATTGACAAAAGAGCTGTTCAACAAAGCCCGCGAGACGCTGGTTGTCGGTCGCCGACCGGTGCCGAAGCATCTGCTGGAAAAGGCGCAAGCTGCCATCCTGCCCCCGAGTGACCCGCCCAAGGCGCCGGCCGATCTGCTGGCTGCGACCCGGTCGATGTATGATTCGACGGGCACCGCGCTGATGGCTCAACGCTGGAAACAGGAAGGGAGGCTTTAAGCTATGCGCGAGGTATATGCTGTTGGCATCGGTATCACGAGCTTTACGCGGCTGGAATATCCGATAAGCGAAATTGCTGCTTACCCGGCCATGATAGCGCTCAAGGATGCGGGGTTGTCAAAGGTGGACCACGTTTATGTGGCCAACATGGGCAGCGCACGGCTCAATCATCAAAGCGGACTCGCCAGCGCCGTTGTCGATACGCTCAGTCTGACCCCTGCCGGCGCCGAAGTGATCGAGAACGGCCCAGCCTCCGGCGCGTCGGCCATCAAGACGGGTTTCATGGCCGTGGCCTCGGGAATGCACGATGTCGTGCTGGTCACCGGCGCCGAGCGATTGCGCGAGGTGAACAACCTTGACGCCACGGATTTCGTCGCGACGCTGAGCCATCCCCTGGCCGAGTATATTTACGGCGTCACCCTGCCGGCGCTGGCCGCGATGTTCACGCGCCTTTACATGCAGAAATACGGCGTGACCGAGCGGCACCTGGCGATGGTGGCCGTGAAGAACCACGACAACGCGCTGCTCAACTTCTACGCGCATCTGCACGAGAAAATCACCCTCGAAGGCATCCTCGATTCACCCGAGGCCATGACCAACAACCCGTTTGTCGCCGAGCCGCTGAGGTTCTTCGATTGCTGCCCCGTCTCCGATGGTGGCGCTTCCGTGATCCTGGCGTCGGCCGAAGTCGCCAGGAAGCTCAAGAAACCCATGGTCCGGCTGGCCGGTGTGGGGCAAGCCACTGATTCGCACTGCGTCCACGAGCGCGCCGAACCGACCGATCTGCTGGCGGTGCGCGGTGCCGCGGCCCAGGCTTTCAAGATGGCTAAGGTCACGGCGGGCGACGTGAACGTGGCGGAATTGCACGACGCCTTCACCATCCTGGAAATTGTCGAGAGCGAGGAAGTCGGTTTCTTCAAGAAAGGAGAGGGGCATCTGGCACTGGAGCGCGGCGAGACTCGCATTGGCGGCAAGCTACCTATCAACACCTCGGGCGGTCTGAAGGCCAAAGGTCACCCTGTCGGGGCGACCGGCGTCGGCCAGGCCCACGAGATCATCCTGCAACTGCGCGGCGAAGCGGAGAAGCGGCAGGTCAAGGACGCAAAGGTTGGTTTCACCTGCAACTTCGGCGGCTTCGGCAACAACGTTGTCTGCCTCGTATTCAAGAGGGAGGACTAATATGGCTTTGGAAATCTACGCCTATAAGTGCAAGAAATGCGGCGAGCTGCATTACCCTTACCGCATGGTGTGCAAGAAATGCGGCAAGAACGATGTGTTCGAGTTCGACACGGTGGCGCTGCCGAAGAAGGGAAAGCTGCTGACCTTCACGACCGTTTACAATCTTCCCCCTGATTTTAACGTGGCCAAGCTCGGCCTCGGGATTGTGGAGTTGGAGAACGGGATGCGCATCACCGGCCAGATCAAGATCGCGAACCCGAAGCTCGGCATGCTCGTCACCGGCAAAGTCGAAATTGTGCGCGAGGCCGAATACAGCAAGAATTACGGGATGGTGTTTTATCCGGAGTGACCCGGCGCTGGGCTGTATTATGGCTGCCCCTTTCGGGGCGAATGGTGCGGGTGTGAGATGACCGCGATGCACAGGATACCGTCCCATCACGATCCCAAGCCTTGAAGGGTGAAACAGGCTTCTCATGCTCTGCAGCATTGGCGATCAAATCGAGGCCGGCACCTATCGCTTTCACTCCCGGTTCAACCGCGTTGTAAACTTCGAGGACGAGGGCCGACTCATTGCTGTGGTGGACGAGGCAATCGGCCCCGGTCCAGTGAACATCGTCCTCCGCGCCTTTAAGCTCCCCCAGGGACAGGGCCATATCGGCACTGGCATTTCAATCGTAAAAGGATTGAATCATTCAACCCAGGGTTGGACCGCCGGGGAACGGGGGGTCGATACAACCCTGGAAAAGCGGCCGACGAACGTGCCAAACCCTGTAGGAGTTGAATCCCACGTCTGCGTTGACACACTTCCACCGCTCCAAGTAAGCCGCAGCACGGTCCTCTTTGCAGGCTACCGTTATCATTTCACCGCCCGCCACCGCTACGATTCGACCCTCGATTTCAAAGCCGAAGATTTCCACCGCTGCCGGCGCAACCTCTCAGCCCTCGGCGAATTGCTGAGAGAAGCCGCTCCTCTGAAAAGCCTCGCCTTTCTCCTGGATACCAAGCGGCGGAAGAACTTCCGGGCTGGCTTTGAACGGGCCTTCGCTGCGCAAATCACACGCGGAGTCCACCAGATCTTCCACGGTCGCTTGTTGCAAGGCATCCGGCAGTTAAGAGGCTGCGGTCCGGGCCTGACCCCCGCCGGCGACGACTTCATCGCCGGCATCCTCATCGGCCTGCACCTCCTGCGGAAACTGCACGGCCAGGATGTTCAGCCCACTGCCGACGCGGTCTTTGGCGCCGCGCGAGGCAACAATATCTTTTCCAATACCCTCCTCGATCTGGCACGCCGCTGCTGGCTTTTCGGCCAGATGAAGGACTTGCTTCTGGCGCTGGTTTCAGGCAGCAAAAGCTCCGTGCGCAGGGCCGCCACGAAGCTGCTCGGCCTTGGCGCGACTTCCGGCGCCGACATGGTCACAGGCCTGTTCATGACGCTCGATGCTTGGTTGTGACCCCTTTGAGGTTCGGGCGGCTTTGGTCCTAAATTCGGCAATTGAGTTAGCCGCAAAAGAACGCAGAGAGCGCAAAGAGTCGGAATTCTTTGTGTTCTTTGCGTTCTCTTGCGGCTGCTCCTTCCCAATCCACGTCAGTTCGAGTTTTTGCTTCTTGATCATGTGGGGAGGTTACTCTGGCTGCCATTCGGGAGGCGGCCACACAGGGATGTGCTGGCGAAGCTGCGTGAGGAGGTCACCGACGGCCTTGACCAGCTTGCGAAATGACCGGTTGCGACGGTGCGCGAGCCCCATGTCGAATACCGCGCTCATGGCGGGCTGGTCACCAGTCTCGGAGTAAGCACGGTCGGCGGGCATGAACTTTTCAAGCGCGCCCTTGGCATCGCGCTTGGATTCAGGGTTGGCCGGCGCGGCGGCGTCTGCCGCAATGCCGTAGTGGCCGCGCAAGGACTCGAGCGCGGCGAGGAACCAGGTCTCGTATTCGCGGTAG
This sequence comes from Verrucomicrobiota bacterium, assembly GCA_037130375.1. Lineage (GTDB taxonomy): Bacteria > Verrucomicrobiota > Verrucomicrobiia > Limisphaerales > UBA8199 > JAPLUA01. The sequence continues at coordinate 19,420 of JBAXTC010000037.1, forward strand.
GCAACGACGACATCGCAGGGCGTGCCAGCGGCGGCTTCCCGCGCCCACACGCGAACCTGTTCGCCAAGCTCCTTGGGGCAGTCGTCCTCGCCGTCGAACAAGATGACGACAGCAGCGCATTCCGGTTGGAGCAAGGCGAGGCAGACACCGGCCTGAATGCCTTCCTTGCTGCGCAGTTGGGATTGGATTCGGCGAATGGGCCGGCCCACCCCGACAGTCCGGCAACCGGCCTCGACCAGCAAGCGACGCAGCAGCACGGGCGCGGCCTCGACTTCGCCGTGGCCCTCGACAATCGGATACACCTTCATGCGAGGGACTCGAAGAGGTTCCCGTTGCGGAGGGTGTCCGCGTGGGTGAACAACTCGTCGGCCTGGAGTGCGTTGGAGCGCAGCAGCTCGCCCGCACCCATAAGATGCTGGCGCATGGCCTGGCGGGTGGCTTCGGAGGGCGGCAGGAGATGGGAGGCGCCTTCCTGCCAGGAGACAATCCGGAGGTTGGCATCGGTAATCCATTTGGCGTCCAGCAGCTCCGGACTGTGGGTCGTCACCACCACTTGCATGGTCTTGGTGGCCTTTCGGATGAGGTCCAGCACCGCGCCGAGCGCACCGGGGTGGATGGTGGCCTCCGGCTCCTCGATGACGAGCAGACTGGGGCTGGGCTTCTGGAAAACGGCCATGATCAGGCCGAGCGACCGGAGCGTGCCATCGGACATGTTGAAGGCATCGAAAGTCAGTTTCTTCTTCACGCCCCATGCCTGCGAAAAACTCATGGACAGTTTGTTGCCGTGCTTCTTGGGGGAAACGGCATTGGTGGCCGGGACAATGGATTCGAGGATGCGGTTTATTTCAGCCCTCGTGTCGGACGCGCCCGCGCCGCGCAGCAATTCCTGCAAAACGCTGGCGGCGTTGCTGCCGTCCGGCTTGAGGGCCACGCCGCTGTCGGGGTCCTGCATTTCCCGGAGTCTGGAAGGCTCGATGGAGTAAACGCGCATGGCGCCCAACACTTTGAAGATGGGCGCGAACCGCTCATCGCCGCCGACGAGGGGAAGGGCGAGGGCGGATGGCTCCAAGGCGGGTGTGAGGCCCTCAACGTTGCTTTTCCATTTGTCGGTGCGGTCGAACCAACATCGGTTGCCGTCTTTCTTTCGGACGAGGCATTGCTCGCCGACAATGCGATAGCCGTAGTTCGGAAGTGCCTTGACCTCGAAGGCAAAGCGTCCGCCTTCGACGCCATTGATGAGGCCAAACTCGAAAGCCATGCCCAGATTGGGCGGGTAACTTTGTTGTCCGGAACTTCGATTGCGCACAGCGCCAATGCCCCCGCGCCGGTCGAACACCGCCTGGAGCGGGGAGGCCATCGCTTCAGAAACAAAGCTGAACACGTCGGCCAGGTTGCTTT
>JBAXTC010000370.1:0-7524 GCA_037130375.1 Verrucomicrobiota bacterium
CGTGAAATCCGTGGTTCCAACTGCTGTTTTTAGGTTTGATTCCCATGAAATCGCCGGCTTCGACCCATTCTGTCTTGCGCCCCTGTCCGCGCTCCGAAAAACCTAACCTGCGCCCTATGGAGAATCTCCATAAGAATTGCCGGTTGATCCTTGACTTTGAGCGGAAGGCAAAGGTAGATTACTATAGCTCTCGAACCTGCGCGCAGGAACGAGGTTGCATTGTGAATATTTCGCTCGTCTCAGCGGTGGTTTTTGTGGCGTCTGTGTGCGGAGCCGCGACGCCAGAGAGGGGACCGAACGTTTTTGAGTGCGCAGCCCCGCCGACCGCCGAATGCCAGATCGACAAACTCGTTTTCGCGCAATTGGCGCGGTTGAAAATCCAGCCTGTGCGTTGCTCCGATGCGGTGTTTATCCGGCGCGCTTATCTCGATGTCATCGGCACTTTGCCAACCGCAAAGGAGGCCAGGGATTTTATTCAGGACTCGGACTCGGAGAACAAGCGCCGCCTGCTGATTGACGGTTTGTTGGACCGGGATGAGTTCGCCGATTACTGGGCGATGAAATGGGGCGACATCCTCCGGATCAAAGCGGAATTCCCCGTTAACCTCTGGCCCAATGCTGCCCAGGCGTATCACCGCTGGGTCCGTTCGTCCATCGCCCAGAACAAGCCCTATGACAAGTTCGTCCGCGAAATGCTGACCGCCAGCGGCAGCAACTTCCGCGTCGGCCCCGTCAACTTCTACCGCGCCATCCAGAATCGAACTCCGGAAGGAATTGCCCGCGCGGTGGCCTTGACGTTCATGGGTGCGCGGGCGGAGTTATGGCCCACGAACCGTTTGGCCGGCATGACCGCCTTTTTCTCCCAGATTGGTTACAAACCCACCGGCGAGTGGAAGGAGGAGCATGTGTTTTGGGACTCGCTCGGCTCCAGCGCCGTCGCCGGCAATATCGCCCCGGGACGAGCCGCCGTCGCCGCCATCGGACAATCTTCCAACGGCGTCGCGCAAGTTTCGCTCCCGGCGCTGACGAACTGCATGCCAGGCGAGGCCCTCTTTCCAAATGGCGCCCGGGTTAAGCTGCCGTCCGACCGTGATCCGCGAGAGGTTTTCGCCGATTGGCTGATCACCCCGAAGAACCCCTGGTTTACCCGCAGCATCGTCAACCGGGTTTGGGCCTGGCTGGTGGGACGCGGCATCATTTTCGAGGCGGACGATATCCGCGACGACAACCCGCCGAGCAACCCGGCGCTGCTGGCTTGCCTCGAGAAGGACATGGTGGCGGGCCATTACAATCTCAAGACCCTCTACCGTTTGATTCTGAACTCGCAGACGTATCAGCTTTCGTCAATACCACGGTTTAGCAGCCCACAAGCTGAGGCCAATTTCGCCAGCTATCCGATCCGCCGGCTCGAGGCGGAGGTATTGATCGACGCCATCAATAAGGTCACCGGGTCTTCGGACCTTTATACCAGCCCCATCCCGGAGCCGTTCACTTACATCCCGAAAGGCATGCCGGCGGTGGCCATTGCCGATGGCAGCATCAGCAGTCCCTTCCTGGCCCTTTTCGGACGCTCCGCGCGCGCCACGGGCATGGAGAATGAACGCAACAATAAGCCCACCCCGGCGCAGTGGCGTTACCTGCTCAATTCCACCGAGATTCAGCGCAAGTTGGAACAAGGCCCCAATCTCCAGGCGCTCTTTAATTCCGGCCGCAAGCCGGCTGAAATCACCGAGGCGCTTTACCTGACGATCCTCTCGCGGTTCCCCGCGCCGGACGAGGTGAAGGCCATCGAGGGGTATGGTCGAGCCCAGGCGCTCAAACCCGCTGCGGTGGCCAAGTCCGGTGCCACCAACGCCGTAGCGACCAACGCGGTAGCGCCTAAGCCCTCAGTCCAGAGCCCGCAGCCGACAGTCCAGAGTTCAAACTCAGTCGCATCCTCTTCAAACCGGGTGGTCAAACCTGGCCCGTTGGGCAGCCTGGGACCGCCATCCAAACCGTCAGACAAGCCTCTCGTCGTGAAAAGGCGGGATGACTGGATGGACATCGCCTGGTCGCTGATCAACAGCGAGGAGTTCTTGTACCGGCACTGATTCGACAACCATAAAGCAATGAAAGACCAGATTATGAGCCAAGAGCACCGTTCACATCTCGTGTCATCCTCGAGAGAGTTACTGGGGATGTCCCTGAGCTTGCCGATGACCCGGCGTGAAGCCCTGCGCGTCGGTCTTTTCAGCACGGCTGGCTTGCTGCTCGGCGCGCCCCTTGCAAAAGGCGGAGTGGAGAGCGGGGCCGCCAGCGGCCAGAACGTGGGCACTTTGGCCGCCAACGCAAAGGCCAAATCCGTTATCCAGGTTTTCCTGTGGGGTGGCATGTCCCACAACGACACGTGGGATCCCAAGCCCGATTCGGGCTACGACTACATGGGTGAGTTGCGCAAAGCCATCCCTTCCAACGTGGACGGCATCCAACTCGGCGAACTGTTTCCCAACCTGGCCAAGCAAGCCGATAAGTATTCGCTCATCCGCAGCATGACCCACCGCAATAACGGTCACGAGACCGCCGCCTATCTGGTCCAGACCGCCCACGCTCCCGGTGAACGGTTGGCCTATCCGAGCATCGGCGCCGTGTTCGCGCTGTTTAAAAGCCCGGATTACAAAGGGCTTATCCCGCCATACGTGGTGCTCACCCAGCCGCAGGGACGATTTTCTGAAGAAGGGTTCCTTGGTCCATTGTTTAAGCCTTTCGCTACCGGCGGCGACCCGAACGCGGCGCGGTTCGAGGTGGAAGGGGTGGTTGGCAAGGGTATCACTGATGACCGCCAAAGGGCCCGGGGCGCCTTGCGGGAGAAGCTGAACACGTTGGGCGACGCGATGAGCGCCAGTCCCCAGGTGGCAGCTTCGGCAGAAGCCAGGAAACAGGCCTACGAATTGGTTCTGGGGCAGGGGCGGGGCGTGTTTGATCTGTCGCAGGAGAAACCCGAACTGCGCGATCGTTACGGCCGCCACACCTTCGGCCAGGATTGCCTGGCGGCGCGACGCATGGTCGAAGCGGGGGTTCCCTACATCGTCATCAACTACCCCGGCGGTTGGGATACGCACAGTAACCACTTCTCAACCATGCGCCGGCAATGCCCGCAACTGGACCAGGGACTGGCGATGCTGCTGCAAGACTTGCAGGACCACGGATTGCTCGATACCACTCTGGTCTGGTGTTGCGGCGAGTTCGGCCGCACCCCCAAAATTGACTGGCAGCCACCGTGGAATGGCGGCCGCAATCACTATGGCAACGTCTTCACCGCACTGGTCGCCGGCGGCGGCTTCAAGGGCGGTCACATCGTCGGCGCCTCCGATGCCAAGGCCGAAGACGTCAAAGACCGCCCAGTTTACCCGGTGGACCTCCTCGGCAGCATCTACGCTTTGGGCGGCATTGATGCCACCGCCAGGCTGGCTCATCCCATGGGAACCGAAGCCCGAGTGTTGCCTTCCGCCTCCGAAGGCGTGAAGTCCGCCGGCCTCTTGAAGGAGATCATCTGATGAATTCGGAAATCAAGAAGGCCGGAACGGAGCCTATTGCTTGTTTCCTCATTCCCAAGTCTCAGATCATCCAGCCGCAGAAGACAATCGCCGGGCTGCTTGCGCTGGCTCTTTGGCTGGCGCTGGCCGCCACCGCCCAGGCCCAGGTGCGCCCTTACATCGGCTTTGTCTATCCTGCCGGCGGCCAGCAAGGCGCCACTTTCCTCATCCGCCTGGGTGGCCAAGGACTGGACGATGTCAACGCGGTGCTCGTTACCGGCTCGGGCGTTACCGCCCGGGTGGCAGATTATTATCGGCGACTTAACAACCAGGAGCTTCAGTTGCTTAACGAGCAAACGTCGGTTCTCAGGCGCGAAACTCTTTCAGCATCCTCCCGGGCCATGCTCATGCAGCCGGAGAATCCCACCATGATGTCGGAAACCTCGACCAACAGGCCGGCATCGACCAATGAAACCACTTTCTCGGAGTCGCAAACAGAGGCGGCGCTGAAACTGCTCGACAAGATCGAAAGGCGGACCCTCGAATACGTCCCGACGCCAGCCTGCGCCGCGCTCTCCTCGGTCGTGTTTGTCGAGGTCACCGTTGGACCGGACGCCGAACCCAGTGAACGGGAAATCCGCCTGGTGACACTGCGCGGCATATCCAACCCGCTCGCATTCCATGTCGGACAGGTCGCGGAACATTCACGAAAACCGATGGTGACCGCCATGCAGCAGGTGCTGGGCAAAGAGGCCCAAGCCCTCCGCAAGCGACTGCCCGGCAACGAGGAGGATCGCATCCCCCTGCCTTGCACCGTCAACGGCCAGATCCCTTCCGGCGAAGTGCATCGTTACCGGTTCCAAGCCCGCCGAGGCCAGCGCCTGGTCATTAGCACTTTGGGCCGGGCACTCGTCCCGTTCATTGCTGACGCCGTTCCGGGCTGGTTCCAGCCTGTGCTCGTGCTGTATGACGCCGACGGCAAGGAAGTGGCCTACGACGACGATTACCGGTTTAAACCGGACCCGACTATTCTCTACGAAGTCCCCACGGACGGTGAATATGTGTTCGCAATCCACGATAGCCTTTACCGTGGACGTGAAGATTTTGTCTATCGCGTCACCGCCGGCGAGTTGCCATTCATCACCAGCGCCTTCCCACTGGGTGGACGGGTTGGCGCTGCGCCGAACCCCGAGATAAAGGGTTGGAATCTAGAGGACGCCCAACTAACCCCATTGCCAGCCAACGCGGGGCCGGGTATCCATTCGCTCGCCGCCAAAAGGAAGGGATTCGTTTCCAATCGACTGCCTTTCGTTCTGGACTTACTGCCGGAGGCTCTTGAAGTGGAACCTAACAACACCCCGGCGACCGCGCAGAAGGTTACGCTGCCGATCATCATTAATGGCCGAATCGACAAGCCGGGTGACTGGGACACGTTCGAGTTTGCAGGCAGATCCAACGACATCGTCGTCGCGGAAGTCCGGGCACGCCAGCTCGATTCTCCGCTGGACTCGGTGATTAAGCTCACCGACGCAGCCGGCGTCATGGTCGCGTTCAACGACGATCACGAAGACCCCGGAGCGGGGATCAACACCCACCACGCCGATTCTTTTTTCATCGCCAAACTGCCCGCCGACGGCGCCTACTATGTTCACATCGGCGACACGGCGCGGCAAGGGGGCCAGGAGTATGGCTACCGTCTGCGCATCAGCCCGCCCCAGCCTGATTTCGAGTTGCGTGTTGTGCCTTCAAGTCTCAGCCTCCGCTCCAATTCCAGCGGCACTCTGACAATCTATGCCGAACGCAAAGACGGCTTCGCCGCCCCGATCAAGCTGGACCTCACGGAGCCACCCTCGGGATTCTCCGCCAGTCCCGTCACGATGTCGGCCACCCAAACCGTCGCTCGGCTCAACGTCAAAACCAGCCTGCTTTCAACCCGTCAACCCGTCGCCCTGTTCATCTTCGGCAGCACGAAGGTCGGCGACCAGATGCTGAGCCGCCAAGCCGTGCCGGCAGAGGACCGGATGCAGGCATTCTTATGGCGGCAACTCGTTCCGGCAAAAGACCTCCAGGTGCTGGTTTTCGACCCCGCCTCCCAACCTCCACCCAAACGCATCGCCCCCTCTCGCCCACCGCCTCTGGCCCTGACCAACGCCCCCGTTTTGACCAACACCATTTTGACCAACTCCATTACCCGAACCAACGTCATTGCCCGAACCAACTCCATTGCCGGAACCAACTCCATTGCCGGAACCAACTCCATTGCCGGAACCAACGTCACGGCCGCCGCGAGCAAGCCCAAGTTTTCCAAGCAACAAGTCGCTGGACGTTTGCGGCAACTCAAGCTCCTCTTTGAAGAGGGAATGCTCACCGACGAATTCTACAACGAGAAGGTGGCGGAATGTGAAGCCGCCGAGTGAGGTTTTGGCGTCTGTCGCCAGTGAGGCGCACCTTCGATGCATTTCCCAGCCACGCGAACCGCAGAACACTGAAGCTGGGGCGAATGAGTTGAACCCTCACCGCATCACACGACAAACTCCAGTTCCTGCCGATGGGGAATCAGCCCGCACTCGAAAGCGCGAGCCAAAAATCGGCGGATGGATTCCCGGCCCTTCTCTCCGTAGTCAAGCGTCCAGTGGTTGACATACATGCCCACGAACTTGTCCGCCAACTCGCAGCCCATATCACGGGCGTATTGTAATGCATGCTGCACAGCCTCGGCGCGGTGGTCGAGGCTGTATGCAATACTCGCGGCGAGGATGTCGGCCACGCACTTGCGATCCCGAGGTGAAATCCGTTTGTGGATGACATTCCCGCCCAGGGGAAGAGGCAGACCGTCGTTTTCACGACCCCACCAGATGCCGAGGTCTTCGCAGAGCCGCAAACCCTCGTTCTGATAGGTCAGTTGCCCCTCGTGGATAATCAGACCCACCTCCGCCTGGCCGGAACGAACGGCACCGAAGACTTGATCGAAAGGCACGACCACGTAATCGAATTCCCTGGCGGGCACTCCCAACCAAAGCTCGAGCGCAAGAAAAGCGCTGGTCATAGTGCCCGGCACCGCGATTCGCTTCCGTGCAATCTCGGCCTTCGAAAACTCCCGCTTCGCCACCAGCACCGGCCCGTACCCATCTCCCATGCTGGCGCCGCTGGGCAGTAGCGCATACTTGTCGCTCACGTGCGCGTACGCATGTATGCTGATCGCCGAAATGTCCAACTCGCCGCGCGTCGCCCGCTCGTTGAGCGTCTGGATGTCCTGCAGAATGTGCTCGAAGCGGAATCCGTGCGCGGCTATCAACCCTCGGGCCAGTCCATAAAACATGAACGCATCGTCCGGGTCGGGCGAGTGGCCCAAGGTCAAAGCGGGTTGCAACATAATCAGACTTGCGCGCTCCAGCGTCCGTGCCCAGGCGCAGCCTGACAGGCTGCGCTACGCCCGCTTGGACTGCGCTAAACACGAGCAATAGCCCTTGCCGGCAACATGCCGGCTCTTGGGACCCTCGAACCTGATTCCAGTATGCCTCCCCTATGAAGACACCACCAGCACAGAATTTGTCCCGCCAAATGGGTTCTGCACGCTTTCCTTCGCGTTCGGGTCCGGCACCCATTGGCCGTCCACTACGAAGAGATACTCATGACGACCTGGTTTAACGGCCAAATCCCCAGCCCATCGCCCGTGCCCTCGAGCAACCAGCGGTGTCCTCTCAGGTTTCCATTCGTTGAAGGAACCAGCCACGCAAACGTGCTTGGCCTCAGGTTTAATAAGTTCCAGCGAAATACGATTCGCCTTGGGCGCTTCGGGCTTCGCCGCCTCGATTGTCACTGCCGCAGTTTTCACGACATCAACCTTCACGACATCAACCTTCACGACATCAGTCTTCACGGCGTCAACCTTCACGACGTCAACCTTCACGCCATCAACCTTCACGCCATCAACCTTCACGACATCAACCTTCACCGCATCAACCTTCACGGCATCAACCTTCACAGAATCAACCTTCACGGCATCAACCTT
>JBAXTC010000371.1:0-7515 GCA_037130375.1 Verrucomicrobiota bacterium
GTGCGCCGACTGCCATCGGCGGCTACGATTTTGCAGGTTCTTGAATCCGCCCTGGGTAAATCATACGGATTCGATTGCGGCTGGACTTTGGCATCCCAAATACCTAAGCTGAACCAGCAAATCTGAATATTCTATGAAATTATCTAGCACGTTAGCCACCATATGCACCGCCTTGTCTCTCTACCCAGGCGCACATGCCGCCAACACGGGGTCGCCTTTCTACGGAGATGCCCCGGATGAACACCACCCTTGGGCCATCCACGATCGGAACCGTCCGCAGCCCAAAATTGTTACGCCCGGCACTTTCAGCACGCAAGAGCAACCGGGGAAACCACCCTCAGACGCCGTGATACTTTTCGACGGAACCGACCTCTCGAAATGGGAAGCTGACGAAGGAAAGGGGCAATCCACCAAATGGATCGTGAAAGACGGAGCTATGGAGTGCGTTCCCGGTTCGGGCTATATCCGCACGAAAGACAACCTGGGCGACATCCAACTGCACGTCGAGTGGGCTGCCCCCACTAAAGCCGAGGGCCAAAGCCAGGGTCGTGGCAATAGCGGCGTTTTCCTGATGGGTTTGGTCGAGGTGCAGGTGCTCGACAACTACAACAATCCCACCTACGCTGACGGCTTGGCAGGTTCGGTTTACGGCGTCAACCCGCCTTCTGCCAATGCGTTGCGCCCGCCGGGCCAGTTCCAAACTTATGACATCGTTTTCCGCCGGCCAATCTACAAGGACGGCAAGCAATTGGACCCAGGTTACATCACGGTCTTTGAAAACGGAGTTCTGATTCAAGACCACACGATGCTCGAAGGCGGCACTGGTCACATGGCCCGCAGCAAGCCGGGTCCTTTCCCCGAAGCCGGCCCCCTGAAACTCCAGGATCACGGCAATCCGGTTCGTTACCGCAACGTCTGGTACCGCCCGCTGCCTCCCCGCGCCATCGAGGGCGGCACGGATGGCTATCTCACCACCGAAGCCACGCAGGCCAAGCGCCAGGAAATCGCAGCCGCGCTCCGGCAAGACGCCGAGAAACTCAAAAATCCCTCCAATCCCATACCAGAAATGCTTTGCCTGGCGGAGTCGCTCGTTTACGACAACGATGCCGACGCCGCCCAAAGAGCCCAACAACTGGCAGGTCAATATTGGTCGGAGCTCGAACAATTGCCCCCGGACAAACTCGCCGCCAAGAAGGATGAAGTGAAGCGCTTCCGCGACATCTGCAAATACCTCGCCCGGTTTAATATCATCCCGGATGACGCCGAACCAAAAGTCAAACTCGAGGACCTCGTTAAAGCGCACAACTGGGACAAGAAATAATTGCGCTCCGCCGAACCGCACCAATCGACTCGGGTTTGACGACTCGGGTTTGAACAGGAGATAACAGAGATAACGGAGAGTTGGCCAACCAAACTTGGCCAACTTGTCCGCGCGGAGCGCCAACGTCATTTTGACAGGTCGTAGGGCAGGTCGGAGACCTGCCCCACGACCGGCCAAAATGAGGACTGCTGCCCGAACTCTTCCGCAGCGCCGGGCGGAGTCGGCTCATCACGCACCCCCCGCTTTCGCGCATTAAATCGGCCCTGTCCGACGTAGCGAGGGGCGCGAACTCCTTTGTGTCGCGAACTCCTTTGTTGCACTCATTTCAAGAACCGGCTATATGAGCGGTCAAACAAAAGCTAACTCTGATTCTGACGAAATGCTCACTATGAAAACACGCGTCCTCTGTTTCGGCCTCGCGCTCGGTCTCTGTGCGCAGGCTTTGGCTCAAGGCCCACTCGGCAACCCGCTCTCGGGGCTGGAGCAACTCAAGGATTTCGAGGCGATGCGCGCGTCGTCGTCAGATACAGACTGGCGCAATGGCAACGCCGATGCGCGCCCCATTGAGCCGGGCGGCACGCTCGTGCTGGCCGACCTGAAAGGCCCGGGCGTCATTGTGCATTTCTGGAACACCATCGCCCACCAGGCGCCATTCTACTCGCAATTGATTACCTTGCGCATCTACTGGGACGGCGAGACCCATCCGAGCGTCGAATGCCCAATCGGCGATTTCTTCGGCATCGGTCATGGGCTGGACAAGTCCTTCGTCTCGCTGCCCATCAAGGTCTCCTCGGATGGCCGGGGCCGGAACTGCTATTGGCCCATGCCCTTCCGCAAATCGGCCCGCGTCACTGTCACCAACGAAAGCGATAAACGCTGCGACGCATTCTACTATTACCTCGACTGGCAAAAATACAAATCGCTACCCAAGAACACAGCCTATTTCCACGCGATGTATCGGCAGGAATACCCCTGCGTCATGGGCCGCAACTATCTTATCGCCGACATCCAGGGACGAGGCCATTACGTCGGCACCGTTCAGAGCGTTCAAAATATGTCCTCGGGCTGGTATGGCGAGGGCGACGATTTCTTCTTCATCGACGGCGAGGCTGAGCCGCGCCTCAGGGGCACCGGCACGGAGGATTATTTCTGCGATGGCTGGGGATTCCGCCAGCATGACGGACCGTTCTACGGCGCACCGCTTTGGGAAGGGTATGAGGCCGGCAAACGCGGCTCGGTTTACCGCTTCCACATTCCCGACCCCGTCACCTTCAAGAAATCCCTGCGCGTCGAGATCGAGCACAAAGGGTCGCAGGAATTCCCCGACAAGACCAACAGCGGTTTCATCGAGCGCGATGATCTGATGTCCTCTGTCGCGTTTTGGTATCAGACGGAGCCGCACAAGTCCTGGCCCGCACTGCCGACCGGCCCCGAGCGGCTGGCGGAACACACGATGCAGTGGGTTACCGGCTGGAAAGCCGTGCCCACCGCCAAACACTCAGACCATCCGATCCAGGCGCAGGAGTTGCCCGGCATTTCCAAAGAAGGCAAGCAACTGTTCTTCACTCCGCAGGACGACAAAGGCTGGGTGGAGTTTGCGTTCAACGTGGACAAAGACATTACCGCCCATCTCTGGGGCAAGCTGATTCATTCGCATGACTATGGCATTTATCGTGTGACCTTGGACGGCCAGGAACTGGCGGTCGTGGACCTCTACAGCGAAAACGTCAAACGGCAGTCAGACCATTGGGGCGTACACAAGATCGCCGCCGGCCCACACGTTCTGCGTTTTGAATGCGTCGGCAAATCAGACCATTCCACGGGGTATTATCTCGGCGTCGATTCGTTCGCCGCGGTGGTTCCCGCTTATGAGCGGCCACCGGGGTTTGATTTGAGGAAGATCCAGAAGTAATCCGCGCAGACAGGGGTGCTGCGAGCGGCGGGCTGGCTTGCGGTTGGCTGGTTTCGTTTCCACGAGCAGCGGCGGCCAATTGCTTTAGAGAAACTATTTTTTTCATAAAGCATTGATTTACTCCCAGTGACGGATACCCTGCATGAGGCTGTGGGCCTGAGCCAAAAAGAGCTGGAGCCTATCTTTGGCAGCAATCGCAACTTGTAAACAAGACTTAGGACTGACATTAGCGATGGAAACCACAACAAAAGAATTCGCGGATCAGATCGTTGGACGGGCCGTGCAGGCGGGCGCCGTGTTTGCGCAGCTCGGGCAGGCCGAGACCGACCGGATTGTGGAAGCGGTTTACAAGGCCGCATTCAATCACCGCATCCACCTCGCCAAGATGGCCCACGAAGAAACGGGGATGGGAAGATGGCAGGACAAGGTGATCAAGAATGTGGTGGCCTCCCAGTTGGTTTATCAAGACATCAAGAACTTGAAAACGGCCGGGATTGTGAGCGAAGACTTGGCCAATGGCATTGTCGAGATTGCACAACCCGTCGGTCCCATCCTGGCGGTTATCCCAGTCACCAACCCCACTTCCACCGTCATCTTCAAAGTGCTGATCTCGCTCAAAGCGCGCAACCCGATCATCGTTTGCCCTTCGGGAAAGGCGAAACGCTGCTGCGCCGAAGCGGCCAGAATTTGCTATGAAGCCGCCCTGGCTGCCGGCGCCCCGGAGGACTGCGTCCAGTGGCTCAACGATACCTCGCGCGAGCAGACTCAGGCGCTGATGAGCCACAAAGGGTTGGCGCTCATTCTAGCCACAGGCGGCACCGGGCTGGTCAAGTCGGCATACAGCTCGGGCACCCCGACCCTTGGCGTGGGGGCCGGCAACGTGCCGGTGTTTATTGATGCCAGCGCCGACATCCCATTCGCGGTCAGTCAAATCTTCCAGTCCAAACTCTTCGACTACGGCACCATCTGCGCCAGCGAACAGGCCATCGTGGTGGAAGCGGCCATTGCGGAAGCCGTCCGGGTCGAGTTTGAACGTCAGGGCGCTTACTTCTTGTCTCCCGAGGAAACCATCAAGCTGGCGGCCGTCGCGTTCGACGAGTTGAAAGGCGCCATGAAGCCGGACATCGTTGGCCAACCGGCCGCCTTGATCGCCCAGAAGGCGGGGATCGCCGCCCCTGCCAATGTCGGCATCCTGATGGCACAGCTAACCGGTGTGGGTGAAAAATATCCGCTCTCCGCGGAAATACTGGCCCCAATCCTGGCGTTTTACGTCGAACCCAGTTTCGACGATGCCGTGAACCGTTGCATTGACCTCAATTTCTACGGCGGCATCGGTCACACCGTCAGCCTCTATGCCAATAATGATGAACGGATCAAGGAGTTTGCCCTGCTGATGAACGCAGGACGAATCGTTGTGAATACTCCCTCCTCGCAAGGGGCCGTAGGCGGCATTTTCAACCGGTTGAGCCCTTCCTTTACGCTCGGCTGCGGCACCGGCGGCAAAAACATCACCACCGATAACGTAACGGCGCGGCACCTGGTCAACATCCAACGCATCGCTCGCCGCCGGGACAACCAAAGATTCACTCGGTTCGACGCCGCTTTGTACCTCGACGAATCCATGGATGCCGATGCCATCGAGCATATCTTCAACCGCAATTATTAGGAACCAAATAGACCACAAATGAAGATAGAAGAATGTGACGGCAGATTAGTCTGCACGCTGGAAGGGCATTTCGATACGGCGCAGAGCCAGGAACTGGAAGCGACATTGAAAGCGCTTCTGAAGCCGACGCAGGCGGTGACGTTCGAGATGCACGGAGTGACCTACGTCTGTTCGTGCTTCCTGCGGGTGTGTGTCATCGTTTCCAAGGCCGCCGGGACCGGACACTTCACGCTCCGCGGCGTGGCACCGCCCATCAAACGCGTCTTTAAGATCTCGGGAATGTCCGAACTGTTCGAATGCGAGTAGTTCAGCGAAGGCAGATGGACGTTCTGACCTTCTTGTGTGGATCAATCCACCAATCTGGGTCACGGGAATAAGCCTCCTGGCCTGGCTCACCCTCCGGGTGAATCATGTCAGTGGCGAGAAACCCTGTGAATCCGTGTTCATCCGTGCCCATCCGTGGTTGAACTGCTTTTTCTAGGTTTAGGATGTTGGGCGGGCCTCAGACACCCGACACCCTCAAAGTCGGCCCGCGCACAGTCGGCAATCCGATACTGACTCATGGACGCGGCCCCTTGCCGGCCTTGAGCAAGCGCTCCCGGCCCGCGCGACCAACGTCCTCCGCCAACAGGTCCGGCACAATGACATCTTCACCGCTCCTGTGAACGACGGCGGGTTGGCGATAGCCGTATAAGGTATCGACCAGGTCGGCCGATGCGACCTGCGCCTGGCTGATGCGCAGCGTTACCGAAGCGGGCCGGCAGTTGTCAGATGCAGCACTGGTGCGCCAGAGACCGATCAACACTTCCGCGCGGCGATTCTGATAAACCTTCATCATCAGATCATCAGGTGCTTTGCCCGTGACCTCCGCCTTCAGATTGGCAACCGCGTGAGCTTCGTCGAGCACCGTCGCAAGATACCCGGCCGAAAAGTAGGCGGCGCGTGGGGTCAGGTCGGACGAACGGATCAGGCTCCACTCCTGGATGCCGTTAGCGTTGAAGAGGGACCACCAAATGGCCCCGCAGCCCAACCAGGAGTTGATTGCAAAGAAGCGGGCCAGGTATTTGGCTTGTGTCAATTCGCTCTGGTCCCCCATTGTTGGCATGGGCGGTTCCCCGGGCGCGAACCAGTTCATCTCGTCCGCCCAAATCTGCATGTTGGGGTTATACCGGTGCAGCAGCGTGCGAAATGCCGCGATCTCCTGCTCGTAATTCGTGATCTCGACCGGTGCGGGTTTCCATTCCATTTTCCCGTTGGTCTCGGAGAGGAATTGCGTCGGCGCACTTTCTGGAGTTGGGTGTCCATAGGGGTGGAAGGCAAATATATCGATGCAGGGACCAGCGCCTTCGTCGAGCGCGATCCGGGGAAAATCCAGGGTTGCTCCAGCCGTTCCGCCAAATACAACGACCGCCTCCGGGTTTGCGTGTTTGACGGCTTTGGCTGCCGCCGCCAGCGCGCGCCCGTACGCACGGACCATGCTCGTCTTTCCATTCTCCGACCAGGCATCAAAAAACCAGCCGTTCTCTTCGTTCCATATTTCAAAGTATTTGACCCGGCCCCGGAAATGCCCCGCCATGAAGGCGCAGTACTTTGCAAAGGCTTGAACCGCTTCCGGCGTGGTCGGCGCGCATTGGAGAAAGGGATGGCCGCGCTGCCAGGTCGGCCCGTGGTCAGGAGGATCCTTGAGCTTTTGATAAAGGTTATTTCCGTAGTCAAGGGTCATGAGGATTTCGATGCCGGACTTCACGGATTCCGTGATGTGCTGATCCACGTCGGGATCAATCGTATAAACTCCCTTGGTCTTCTCCACCGTAGCCCAATCGATCTTATCACCCCACTGGCCGATGCGGTTGAGTTTCACGCCCGAGTTTAACATCTGCGACCACGTCCGCCCGATGGTCTCGGGTGAATTGTACCACGCATAGTGAGTGCTGGAGACCTGCACGGTTGTTCGGGACGACGCGACCGGTTTGCCGCCGCGATCGCACAACGCCATTTCGGCAATTCTCAGTTGGCAGGGCTCGAAGGGAGCGCAGAAGAAGGACGTGGCTCCGGCTTGCAAACGGGTCGCCAACAACCTGACAAAGCGGGTTGGTCGAGGAGTAAACGGGAAGCATTGCCAGCTCAACTCGCCGTGGCGCAAGGTGCTGCCTTCGGGGGCTCGGGTTAGATGGTAATCCGTCTCGTCCACTACCGTCTCCCACGCCCGCCCATCAAAGCTGACCTGGACAATAAAGCCGAGAGGAGCGCCGGAGTTCTTCCACGCCGGCAGAAATCTGAACTCACCTGCCGTCTGTGCGTCGCCGATATCCAATTGGATCCATTCCGGGCTGAACGGGATCTGCGTGCGCCACCAACGAGACGCCCAACAAGTCGCTGGATCGCCGTCCGCCGCGTGCGATGCGCGAAAGGGATCTTCGTCGCTCGTGCTGCGCGGCAGGTGGGCGGTGATGCCGAACAGGTTGCCCTTGAGTTTCGCCGACGGCAACGACCGGAACTGATGCAGCTTCTCCAGGTTCGCAGACTGGAGCGTCGGTCGGGGCGGATAGGGAAGCCACGCCCCGGTGGGAGTCTGAAACTCCCGTTTCGGATCGCGTTCCGCCACGACGCTCAACC